>CAZZZR010000077.1:0-10301 GCA_964658605.1 uncultured Caulobacter sp.
GCCCGCGGACGCTCGACCGGCTCGCCTCCCGGGCGCTGGAGGAAGGTCGCGCGCGCCGGGAGCGGCCCGTGCGCCGCGCTACGGTGATCCGCGCCGCCGCCGCCCTGTCGCCGCCCGCGACCTCCGGCCGGGCGTGGGCGGGGCTGGCCGCGGGGGGGCTGGCCGCCGTCGCGATCCTGGCCGTGGCCGCAGGCTGGCGCGCGCAGGAGGGCGCCCGCATCGAGACCGCGCAGCAGCCGCGCGGTGGGTCCGCACCCGTCGAGCCGGTCGTCACCGCCGCCGCGCCGGTTGCTGCCGAGCCGCTGCGCGCCGCCGTCGCCCTGTCCACGCCGGCGCAGGTCGAGGCGCCCGCGCCGGTCGCAGAGCCGGCGCTGCGGCCCGCGCTCCGCTGAGCCGGCGGTCATTCGAGCGGAAAGTCGGCCGGGCGCAAGCGCTGGTGCGCCAGCCCCAGCAGGAACCCCGGCACCACCCTGCGATAGCGCGGCCACAGGCGGGCGGGCTCGGTCAGGAGCCGGAACAGCCACTCGAAGCCGGCCTGCCGCAGCCAGCGGGGGGCCTGGGGCTTGGCTCCGGAGTGGAAGTCGAAGGCGGCGCCCACGCCCAGCATCACCGGCGTGGTGAGGCGCGGGCGGAATTCTCGCATCCACAGCTCCTGCTTGGGCGCGCCCAACCCCACCCACAGGAAGTCGGCCCCCGAGGCGTTGATCCGCGCGACGGTCTGCTCCTCCTCCTGCGGGGTGAGCGGGCGGAAGGGCGGGCTCTCCACGCCGGCGACCTGCAGCCCGGGGAAGCGCGTCGCCAGCCGGTCGGCCAGGTTCTGCGCCACGCCGTCCGCGCCCCCGAAGAAGTAGTGGCGCCGTCCGCTCGCAAGCCCATGCTCGCAGGCGGCGAGCAGGAGGTCGGGGCCGTAGACGCGGCTGACGTGTCGCCCGCGGGCGAGGCGGGCGAGCACCACCAGCGGCATGCCGTCGCTCGTCACCATGCCGGCGGCGTTGAGCAGACGGCGGAAGTCGGGGTTCCAGCGGCCGTTCATGATCGAGTTCACGTCCGCGACGCAGACGTAGTGGCGCGCCCCTGCCGCGATCCAGCGGTCGAACTGGGCGAGGGCGGCGGGGATGTTCGCGGCGCTGACGCCCACGCCCAGGATGTTGACGCGGTCGGGCCAGGGGCCGGCGTCGGCCGCCGCCTCGATCTCCCCGCCGCAGTCGGCCATGGACGCGCTCCTCGACACGCCTGCAACCTAGGGGCGTCGGCGTTAAGGCGGCTTGAAACGCCGCTCGCCTACATGGCGCGGATGCGGACGGCGGCGGCGATCTGGCTCCTGGCGGCAAGCGGGGCGGCCGCACAGGCTCCCGCGGGTCCCGCGGCGGCCGTCACGCCGATGCAGACGCAGCCGGCGCCGCAAGACGACCAGCGCCGCTTCCCGCGTTCCGCGGGGGGAGACGAGACGGCCCCCACGCCTCCCGACCTCAGCACGGACTTTGATCCCTTCGCGCCGGACAACACGCCGCCGCCGCGCGCGCCGCGGTTCGATCCGCGCCGCCCGTCGCTGGCGGCCGAGACGGATCCGCTCGCGGCGCTGATCCGGAACGGACCCACGGGCGCGGTGCTGTCTCCCGCCCAGTCGCCGGAGCCTTGGATGCTGCCGGGCACGCGGCGCACCCCAACGCTGGGCGATCCGCCTCCGGGCTCCGCGCCTGCGACGCGCCCCGCTACCCCGCCCGCACCGGAAGGCTGACGAGCACGGGAATCTTGGTGCGGGCCTCCACGCTCTCGGGCCCGATGAAGGTGTTCTTCAGCGCGAACAGCAGCGCCAACACCACCCCCGCCAGCAGCACGCCCGCCGCCGCTCCGCCCGCCAGGAAGGTCGAGAGCCTGGGGGCGTCGGGCTTGTCGGTGGAGACGGGGGCGGCGGGCTCGATCACCCGCACGTTGGCGATCCCCCGCTTGTCGAGGTTCTCCAGGAGGCTGGCCTCCGCCTGGCGCTGGCGGAAGGTGTCGAGGGTGGCGGCAAGCTGGCGACGCTCGCGCTGCAAGGGGTCGAGCGTCTTCGTCCCTTCGGAGATCTGGGAAAGCCTCTTGTCGATGTCGGCGATGGCCCGCTCGACCGCGGCGGCGCGCGTCTCCTCGGGCCCAACCTGCGCCTTGGCCCGCGCCGTCTCGGCCTGAAGCTCGTCGTAGAGCGGGTTGCGCCCCGTCCTCACGCGGCCGGAGAACTTGCGCCCCTCGCCGGCCAGGAAGCCGTTCACCGCGTCGATCTGGTCCTGCACGTCGCGCATCTGACGGCTGCCCGGCTGGTAGTTGGCGGAGAGCTTGGTCTTCTGCACCTGCAGGTCCAGCAGCTGGCCGCGCGCGCGCTCCACCGCCTCCGACTGCTCGGTCTCGCTGTAATCCTGCTGCTGCAGCGGCGTGCCGGACTTCAGGGCCTGCAGCGAGCCCACGCGCGAGCCCAGCTCCGCCGCGTGCGTGCGCAGCTGGATCACCGAGGCGGAGAGGTTGGAACGGGTGTCGAGCAGGTTCTTGCGCTCCTGGTCGGGGTCGAACAGGCGGTTCTGCTCGGTGAAGGCGGCGATCTGCGACTCCACGTCGCGCAACCGCGTCTCATAGCCGTTGAGCTGCGTATTGAGGATGCCCGCAACCGGGCGCGAGTACGCTTCGCCATGCAGCTGTTGGTAGAACTCCAGGTACCTGCCCAAGGCCTCGGTCGCGAGCGCCGGCGTGGGCGCCTTCAGGCTGACGTCGATGACGTTGGCGTCCTTGACCGCCCGCACGTCGAGCGCATGGGCGAAGGCGACATCGACCTGCTCGGGCCGCGGCTTGCCGGTGGCCTTGACGATCGGAAGGCCGGGGAAGAGCCGGCTGGCGCCCACGGCGTCGGCGGTGCGTCGGAACAGCTCGCGGCTCTTGAGCAGCTCGACCTCGGAGTTCAGCACCTCCACGGCGGTGACCTGGGGCGCGCTGGCGGGCGTCTGGCCGATCTCGCCCCGCGCCTGGCTCTCGCGCCCGCTGGTGACGAGCACCTTGGCGTCGGCGAGGTAGCTCCTGGGCGTCACGGCGAAGAGGCCGATCGCCAGCAGCACGGGCACGGCGAGCGCAAGCAGCACGAGGCCCAACTCGCGAAACAGGAGCGCGGCGATCTCGCGGGCGCTCATTCGGGCTCCTGGGTCGCACCCCCTCGCGGCAGGGGGTCGTGGTGCGCGAATCGCACTGTAATCACAGACTGTAAGGCGGTGCGGATGAGGCTGGAAGGTCGGGACGGTCGGGCGCTCGTGGGAGCGCGGCGTTGAGCGCGCTGCAGCAGACGCTGGAGCGTGTGCGCGTCGCCGCGGGCGGCGGTCGGGGCCGCGACTCGCGCCCTGCCGGTCCGCCCGCGCGGTTCGAGACCGAGATGCGCGCGCTGCGGAGCCAGCTCCAGCCGCTGCTCGACCAGCGCAAGCCCGCGCTGCTGGCGGTCACCGCCTGCAACCACGGGGAAGGCGCCACCACCGTGGCGCGCGAGCTCGCCCGCTCGCTGGCGGTTGACGGCGTGAAGGTCCTTCTGGCGGGCAGGGCCGCGCAGCTGTTCCGCCGGGCGGAGCGCGACGCCGTGACGCTGAAGGCGGCGGACCGCCGGATCACGCCGACGGCCAGCCCCGCGCTCTCCTTCGTCGACACCTCCGACCTGCACCGCCCGAACGGTCCCAACGGAGGCGTCAACGCCTTCCGCGACTGGCTCACACGCCACAAGGCGGGCTTCGAGGTGGTGCTGCTCGACATGCCCCCCCTGCTCGACCAGCCGAACTGGGCGCCGCTGCTGCCCGCGCAGGACGGCGTGATGCTGGTGATGGAGGCCGAGCGCACCCGCGCCATCGTGCTGGACACCGCCGTCGCCGCCATCGAGGGGGCGGGGGGCCATATCTTGGGCGTCGTCTTCAACCGGCGGCGGCTGTACATCCCGCGGGCGATCTACCGATGGCTGTGACGCGCGCCGGCGCCCTCCTGCTCCTGCTGGTCGCGGCGGGATGCGCCTCGGTGCCGCCGCCGCGCCCGTCCGGCGCGCTGCGTCCGTCGGCCCACCCGCTCGACCGCGCCGACGACCGGATCTACGTGCTGCAGCCCGGCGACGAGATCGAGATCGCCTTCGCCCGCACGCCGGAGCTGAACGTGCGCGAGGTGATCCGCCCGGACGGCGGCGTCGCCCTCGTCGATCCGCCCACGCCGCAGCCGCACGAGGTCCGCGCCGCCGACCTCACCGTCCACCAGCTGCGCGACCAGCTGCAGGCGATCTACGCCGCCGAGCTGAAGGATCCGGACATCTCGGTGGTCGTGCGCGCCTACGGCTCGAACCAGGTCTACGTCACCGGCGAGGTGGGGCGCCCGACCGCGATCCCGCTGGCCGGCCCGATGACCGCGCTGCAGGCGGTGCTGGCCGCGGACGGGTTCAAGACCACCTCGCGCCCCGACCAGGTGCTGGTGATCCGGCCCCAGGGAAACGGCCGCGCGAGCTGGCAGGTGGTGAACCTCGGCAAGGCGCTGGGACGGGCCGACCTGCACGACGACGTGCGGTTGGCGGCGCGGGACATCGTCTACGTGCCGCGCTCGCACATCGCCAACGTGGGCGAGTTCGTGGACCTCTACATCCGCCGCCTCCTGCCCATCCAGCCGGGCGTGCAGATTCCGTTCAACTGATGGCCGTCGGCGTTCGCCTGGCCCCGCCGCGCGCCGACGCGGCGATCCTACGCCGCGCTAAGCCTGTCGCGCCCGCGCAATCGGCTCCCCCGCCTAAGGCCGAAACCGAAGCCGCGGCTGGAGGCGTTCCCCTCTGGGAGCGCGCCTTCCTGGTGGGCGCGCTGCTCGCCCAGCAGGACGCGTTCCTGAACATCCTGCGCATCCAGCGCGGGATGGACGCCGCCGACCCTGACGGCGATCTCGGCGTCAGCGACCCGGTCAGCTCGGCGCTGGTGCTGCTGACCTTCCTGGCGCTGGCGGCGCTGTTCGTGCGCCACCGGGCGCAGGTGCTGGGCGTGCTCCGGCGCAACGGCCCGTCGCTGGCGCTGGCGGGGTTCGCGCTCTTGTCGGCGGCCTGGTCGGTGGAGGCGGGGCTGACCGTCAAGCGCGCCTTCGTCTACCTCGTCAGCCTGGGCCTGCCGCTCTACGTCTCGGCGCGGATGGGATTCGACGCGGGGGTGCGCCTGGCCGCCACGGCGTTCGCGATCGCAGCCTTAGGCTCGCTCATCGTGGGCGCGGCCGTCCCCGCCTGGGGGGTGATGCGCTTTGCGGGGGTGGAGGGCGATTGGCGCGGCGTCTTCACCCACAAGAACCCGCTGGCGCAGTCGATGCTGCTGGGCGCCATCCTGGAGTCCTACCTGGTCGCCATGGGACCGCGACGTCTCCTGCACGCCGCCGTGCTGGGGATCGAGCTGCTGCTGATCGTGCTGTCCAACTCCATCACGGCCCTGGTCGTGGGGACCGCGGCGCTGGCCGTGTTCGGCGGGTTCATCGTGATGACGCGCGGCGGGCAGCTGCGGCGGGCGGCCGTGGTCGCGGGCGCCGCGGTCGTGTCGGCCCTGAGCGTGGTCGTGATCTTCTTCCCTCAGGCCCTGGAGAAGGCCTCCGGTCGCGACGCGACCCTGACGGGCCGCACCGAGCTGTGGCCCGCCGTGCTGCAGGCGGTGGGCGAGCGGCCCTTCACCGGCTGGGGCTTCCAGGCCTTCTGGCAGCCGGAGAACCCGCGCGCGCAGGACCTGTGGGCGCAGATCGGCTGGCTCGCTCCCAACTCGCACAACGGCTTCCTCGACATCGTGCTCGGGCTGGGGCCGCTGGGACTCGTTCTGACCGTGGCGGTGGTCGCGCAGATGCTGACGCGGTGCGCGCGGCTGACGCGCGACCCGGCGCTGGCGCTCGCAGGCGCGCTGGGCTTGGTGATGCTGGGCGCGGTCCTGGTCCGCAGCCTGACCGAGGCGGTGCTGGCGCGGCCGAGCGACATCGATTGGGTGGTCTTTAACCTGCTCGGGTTTATGGCGGCTGAGGCTTGGCGACACGGGCGGCCCACGCCGATCGTCCCGCCGCCCAAGCCCGGACAGGCCGCGCTGCGCCGCGCGCGCCCGGTCTGACCGACCGCAAGCCGCTGGAAGAGGGGGCGCCGCACGCGATGGCCGTCTCCGTACCGCCGCCGCCGCGCGCCTGGTCGGGCCGCTTCACCACGCTCGAGGGGGGGAGGGCGTTCGCCGCGATCCTCGTGGCGGTCCACCACGCCACGCTGATGGCCGCGCAACCGCGCTACCTGGGCGCCTACGCCTACGGAGGCGCGCCTGTGTTCTTCAACGCGGGGGTGGACTTCTTCTTCGTCCTGTCAGGCTTCATCATCGCCTACGTCCACTGGAACGACGTGGGACGGCCCGCCGCCTTGCGCGGCTACGTCCGGGCGCGGCTGACGCGGATCTTCCCGCTCTACTGGGCCATCCTGATCCCGTTGGCGGCCATCTACGCCGTCGCGCCGGGGCTGGGGGAGCCGCGTCAGCACGATCCGCTCTACGTCGCGACCTCGCTGGCCTTGTGGCCGATGCCGCAGCAGCCGGTGCTGGGCGTCGCCTGGTCGCTGACCTACGAGATGCTATTCTACCTGCTGTTCGCGGGCGCCGTGGTCGCCGGGCGGCGGACCGCGTTGCTGGCTGTGGCGTGGGCGGTGGCGATCGTGGGTTTCGGCCTGCGCGGGGGCACGAGCTATCCGGCCGACTTCCTGCTCAACGCCCACAACCTGCAGTTCCTGATGGGCGTCACGGCGGCAACGGTGCTTCGGACCCGCACCGCCCCGCGCCCCGCGTGGCTTCTCGGCGCAGGCGCGGGCGGCTTGGCCTTCCTGGTCGGCGTGGCCGAACCCCGGCTGGGGCTGGTCGATCCGCTCGCCGTCGCGGCCGCGCTCGGGGCGGCCTCCACGCTCGCGCTGGTCGGCGCCGCGGAGCTGGAGCGGGAAGGGCGGCTGCGCGCCCCCGGCTGGCTGGCGAGCCTCGGCGGCGCCTCCTACGCCATCTACCTGATCCACGTGGTGGTGCAGTCCTTCACCATCCGGCTCCTGCTCAAGGCGGGTCTGCGCCAGCCCGAGGCGCTGGTCGCGGGGCTGACGATCCTGGGCGTCGCCGCGGGCCTCGTCTGCCACCGCGCCGTGGAGCGGCCGCTGCTGCGAGCGCTGCGCCCCCGGCCTGCGCCGACCCTCGACCCCGCTCCCGCGCCGGCGAGCTGAGGGTGGCGCTGTCGCCCACCGCCTGGCTGACGCTGGAGAAGATCGCCCAGCAGGCGATCTGGCTCGGCCTGTTCGCCATCCTGGCCCCGATCCTGGGTCCTACGCCCTACGGCCTGTTCTCCCTGGTCATGGTCGTGGTCGGCTTCTGCGAGCTCGTCATCGTGGAGGCGGGCGCTGAGGCTCTGCTCACCCTGCCCGAGGCCACCGGCGCGCACGTGCGCACCGCCAACGCGGGCAACCTCGCCGCCGGCCTCCTGGCCGCGGCGGTGACCTGCGGCTGCGCCGCGCCGATGGCGCTGGCGTTCCGCGCGCCAGAGCTGAAGCCGATGTTCCTGATCATGGCGGCGCTGCCGGTGATGTCGGCCTTCGTCGCCTCGCCCACCGCAGCCCTGAAGCGGGAGATGCGGTTCAAGCCGTTCGCGCTCCGCTCGATCCTGGGGCTGGGGCTGGGAGGCGCGGCGGGGGTGGTCGTGGCGGTGCTGCACGGCGGCGTCTGGGCGCTGGTGGTGCAGGTTCTGGTGCAGCGCGCCGCCGAGGTCGCCACGCTGGCGAGCGCCAGCCCCGGCACGCTGCGGCTCGGCTGGTCGCGCCGCGCCTTCGACGACCTGTGGCGCTGCGCCGCCAATGTCTTCGTCGCCCGCGCCCTGATGTGGTTCACCGGCCAGATCCCGCGCGTCATCATCGGCGCGATGCTGGGGCCGACGGCGCTCGGCCTTTTCACCCTCGCCAACCGGATCGTGGACGCCCTGGTGCAGGTGGTGCTCGTGCCCGCCACCCAGGTCGCCCGCGTCGAGATGCGCCGCTTCGCCGACGGGCTCGAGGGGCTGCAGGCCGCCTTCAGCGCGCTGGTGCGGGAGATGGCGCTGTTCGCCTTCCCCGTCGGCGTAGGCCTGGCCGGGGTCGCGCCCACGCTGTTCCGTCTGTGGCTTGGCCCGCGCTGGGAGGGGGCGGACGCCGCGACGCAGATCCTGGCGCTGACGCTGCTGCTGCAGCCCTTCTTCTACTGCGCGAGCGCGACGCTCCTGGCGCTGCGGCGCTCGCACCTCGACACCGTGATCCAGGCGCTGCTCGGGGCGACCGCGGTCGTCGCGACCCTGGCGGCCGCGCCGTTCGGTCTTTCGGCGGTCTGCCTGGCGCTGCTGGTGCGGCTGGCGCTGCTCACCGTCGGACCGCTCGCGACGATGCGGCGCGCCGGGGGCGTCGAGCCCTGGGCGGTCGTCCGGGCGCCGGTCGGGCCGCTCGCGGCCGCGCTCGCCATGGGGGCGGCGGTGCGGTTCGCCCAGGGTCCCGTCGACGCAGCCGCTGGCCGCCTCCTGTCGCTGCCTATCCTGGTGGCGCTGGGAGCCGTCGTCTACCTGCCGCTGGCCTGGGTGCTGGCGCCCGTCGAGGCTCGGCGCGCCGCCGACGCCCTGGCGCTCGCCGTCGCGCGCCTGCGCCGCGGCCGGACGGAGGCGCTGAGCGCCGCGCCGCCTTGACCCTGCATAGTGTTACGCCATAACGATCCCGGGTGAGCGCAGCCCCCGCCTCCGAGATCGTCGAACCCGCGCCCGGCGGACACGTGTTCCTGGGCGCCCGCCATGCCCATCACGAGCGCCGCGCCCGGGTCGTGGTCGGCCTGTCGCTGGTCGTCATGGCGGCGGAGCTGGCGGGCGGCGCAGCCTACGGCTCGGTGGCCCTGGTGGCGGACGGGCTGCACATGTCGACCCACGCCGGCGCGCTGGCCGTCGCCGCCGTGAGCTACGCCTACGCCCGCAGGCACGCGCACGATCCGCGCTTCGGGTTCGGCACGGGCAAGCTGGGAGACCTCGCAGCCTTTGCCAGCGGGGTGGGGCTTCTGGTGGTCGCCGCGTTCATCGCCGTGGAGAGCCTGCATCGCCTGTTCGCGCCGGAGCCCGTGGCTTTCGGCCAGGCGGCGGCGGTGGGCGCCCTGGGGCTGGTCGTCAGCCTCGCCAGCGCCGTCCTCCTGCACCACCGGGCTGACAGCCATGCGCGCGACCTGAACCTTTGGGCCGCGTACCTGCACATGCTGGCCGATGTCGTGACTTCGGTGCTGACGGTGGGCGCGCTGCTGCTCGGTCGCGCCTTCGGCTGGCTGTGGACCGACCCGCTCGCCGGCCTCGTTGGCGCGGCGGTGGTGGCGAGCTTCGCGGTCGGGCTGCTGCGGAGCGCCGGCGCCGTCCTGCTCGACATGAACCCCGGCGCCGACCTGACCGCCGACGTTCGGACTAGGCTGGAGGCGGCGGGGGCCCAGGTCGTGGACCTGCACCTGTGGCGGCTCGGCCCCGGCCACCTGGGCCTTGTCGCCCATCTGAGCGAGACGGGCGGGCGACCGACCTCGGCGTTCCGCGCGGCGCTCGACGGCGTGCCGCACCTCTCGCACGTGACGCTCGAGGTGGAGGACTGACGGGCTGGCGCGCCGCGGGCGCCGGGTGCTAGCGGAGCGCGCGAACCGGAGCATCCCATGCGCGTGGACGGCCGCGACCTGCGGACCCTTTGGACGGAACAGCCGCTCGGCCCCGTCCTCGTCATCGACCAGACGAAGCTGCCGCACGCCTTCGCCGTCGTGCCGCTGGATACCTGCGAGGACGCTGTGCGCGCGATCGCCGACATGGTGGTGCGCGGCGCCCCCCTGATCGGCGCGACCGGCGCCTACGGCCTGGCGCTGGCGATGGGCGAGGACGCCTCGGACGCCGCCCTCGCCGCCGCCTTCGACCGGCTTGACGCCGCGCGGCCCACGGCGGTGAACCTGCGCTGGGCGCTGGAGCGCATGCGCGGATTTCTCTCTACGCTTCCCCCCTCCGACCGGCGTGAGGCCGCCTACGCCGAGGCGGCCCGGATCGCCGACGAGGACGCCACGACCTGCGAGGCCATCGGCGAGCACGGCGCCCGCCTGATCTCGGACGCGGCGGCGCGGGGGCGGGGAGGGCCGGTCAACGTCCTCACCCACTGCAACGCGGGCTGGCTGGCGACGGTGGACTGGGGCACCGCGCTCAGCCCCGTCTACAAGGCGCACCGGGCGGGCGTGCCCGTGCACGTGTGGGTGGACGAGACGCGGCCGCGGGGGCAGGGTGCCTCGCTCACC
>CAZZZR010000078.1:0-10280 GCA_964658605.1 uncultured Caulobacter sp.
TTGCGGTCGTGACCGGCGCGAGCGGGGGGCTGGGGCTCGAGACCGCCCGCGCGCTGGCCGTAGCGGGGGCGGAGGTGGTGGTCGCCGCCCGCGACCCCGCCAAGGCGCAGGCCGCCGTGGCGCAGGTCGGCGCTCAGGCGCGGTTCGAGCCCCTGGACCTCGCCGACCTCGGCTCGGTGCAGGCGTTCGCCGAGCGGATGACCGCGGCCGGGCGCCCGGTCGACCTCCTGGTCAACAACGCCGGCGTCATGGCGCCTCCGCACCGGACGACGACCAAGGACGGGTTCGAGCTGCAGTTCGGCACCAACCACCTGGGCCACTTCGCGCTCACCGGCCGCCTCCTGCCGCTGCTGCGCGCCGCCGCCGCCCCGCGGGTCACGACCGTGGCGAGCCTGGCGCACACGGCGGGCAAGCTCGACTTCGACGACCTGATGAGCGAGCGGCGCTACACCGCCTGGGGCGCCTACGGCCGCTCCAAGCTCGCCAACCTGGTGTTCGCACGCGAGCTGCAGCGGCGCAGCGACGCCGGCGGCTGGGGCCTCCTCTCCGACGCCGCCCACCCCGGCTGGTCGCGCACGGAGCTGACGACGGCGCGTCCCGGCTCCGCCGCCAACCCCCTGTTCGGCGTGATGGACCTGGTCGCGCCGCTGTTCGGCCAGTCGGCGGCGCAGGGGGCGCTGCCGACGCTCTACGCGGCGACCGCCCCGCAGGCCGAGCCCGGCGGCTACTACGGACCCTCGGGGTTCGCGGAGATGACGGGGCCGCCTTCGGCCGCCCGCAGCACCCCGGCCTCGCGCGATACGGCCGCAGCCGCACGGCTGTGGGCGGAGTCCGAACGCCTCACCGGCGTGCGCTACGGCTGACGCCCTCCCGGCGGTCCCAACAGGTGCGGCACGGCGCCGGGGGGACGTGACTCCGCACCGGCGGCGAGTCATTTTCGCCGCGGTCGGGGGAGGTCGGGGCGTGCGGACGGCGAGGGCGAGGTTTGTCGCCGCTTTGACGGCGGTGCTGGCGGCGGTCTGCGTCGCCTCGCCCGCGGCGCCCGCGTCGGCGCAGGCCGCGCCCTCGCGCAAGGTCGCCCTCGTCATCGGCAACGCCGAGTACGACGGCAATGTGCTCCACAACCCCGAGCACGACGCGACCGCCGTCGCCGACCGGCTGAAGGCGCTGGGCTTCACGGTCACCACCGGCATGAACCTCGGGCGCGCGGGCATGGGCAGCCTGATCGCCCAGTTCGTCGACGGGGTGGCCGACGGCGACCTCGTGCTGATCTTCTACGCCGGCCACGGGGTGGAGGTGGGCGGCCAGACCTACCTGATCCCGGTCGACGCGCGGATGCTCTCGCCCAGCGCGCCGCGGTTCGAAGGCGTGCCGGTCGAGCAGCTGTGGTCGTTCGGCAGGCGTCCCTACGGCACGGTGATTCTGTTCGACGCCTGCCGCGACAGCCCGTTCCTGCGCCGTGTGCAAGGGGACGTGGCGGGCGCGCACGCGGCCAGCACGCCGCCGAACACGCTGCTGCTGTTCTCTTCGTCCTCCGGCCGTCCGGCCAGCGACGGGGCGGGCGCCGGCGCGGCGCACAGCCTGTTCACCGCAGCGCTGCTCGACGCCCTGAACGCGACCGACACCAGCCTCGACAAGGTGGTGCGCGCCACGACGCGCGCGGTGCGCACGGCGTCGAGCGACAGCCAGATCCCCCAGCGCTACGGCGGGCTGGACCAGGACTTCGCCTTCTCCATCGCGACCGTCGCGGCGCCCGCCGCCCCTCCGCCCCTCGCCCTACCGCCCGCAGCCGCAACCAAGGCCGAGGCGGCGGCGCCTCCGTCGTCCACGCCCGCCGCGGAGCCCGTCCAGATCGCGGGCGCGTCGATCCCGACGGCGCTGCGGTCGATCCCGGCGCCTGCAGCCTCCGCCCCGCCGCCCTCAGCGAGCCCGTCCGCGCCCCTGGGAGGCCTGACTGCGGGCCCGGCCGGACTGACCATGGCCGCTGCGGCGCCGCCTCCCCCCGTGCTGCCCGGACTGAAGCTGGAGGCGGTGGCCGACGTCAGCGTGCCCCGCGCCTTCTGCTCGCTCGAGGAGAAATACGCCTTCATCGCCCAGCGCCAGAAGCCGGCGGGCGAGGCCGCGATGCGCAACAACGCCGCCGCGATCGCCTACAAGGCCGAGCTGAACGCGATGTACGTGAAGTACCGCGACGCGACGCCGGGCGGGCTCTACTCCGGCGACGTCATGGCCGAGTTGAAGCGCGTGGGCGTCCAGGCCGACGAGGCGTTCGCCAAGGCCGCGCAGATGCAGAAGCTGTTCGACGTGATCATGGCCGTCCCTGTGGAGGGGCGCTGCCATGCCTGACGCGTAAGGGGCGCGGGGCGGGACTTCAGGGCGGGGGCCGGACGATGAAGACAGGCGTGATCGGGATCGCGGCCTTGGGGTGGGCGGCGCTGGCGCCCTTCGCCACCGCGCAAGAGGCGGCGCCCGCGCCGCAGTACTCGGCCTCGGACTTCGCCAAGTCGATGCTGTCGGCGCCGCCGCCCTGCACGGCGGCGAGCGAGGCGGAATGCGAGGCCGCCGCCAAGAGCCGGGGCTTCAGCCTGCCGACCCTCTCGGCGAAGGCCGTCGCCGTCCACGCGACGCCCGCAACCGCCCGGTCTGCGCCCGTGAAGCCAAAGATCGTGGGCGGGGCGAACATCCTGGTGACGTTCCAGCCGGGCTCGGCCGAGATCACCCCGCAGGGCCGCGTCAACCTGAAGAGCGTGGCGGAGGGAATGAAACGTCCCTCGCTGGCCAAGCACCGCTTCGAGGTCGCGGGCTACACCGATCCGCGCGGCGGCGAGACGGTGAACCGCCCGTTGTCTCAATCCCGCGCCGAGGCGGTGATGGGCGTGCTGGTGGGCGAGGGTGTGGAGGCCGACCGCCTGTCGGCCCGCGGCTACGGCTCGGACCCCCTCGTCGCCCCGGAGGACCCCACCGACGAACGCAACCGCCGGGTCGAGATCCACCGGCTGGACTGAGCCGCGAAGGAGAGCCCGGTGGCGAGCACCATCCAGTACGACCAGGTCAAGCGGGACCTCGCGGCCCTGAGCACCGGCGACCTGCAGAGCGGGCCGGGCGCCCAGATCGTCGCCCGGCTCGTGGACGCCTTCGGGGAGGTCTACGCCCGCTTCCGCCCCCGGGCGCAGGTGGTGGAGGTGACGCTCGACGGGTTCGGCTACCTGTTCGACATCGCCGCCTCGCGCAACGTCGCCGCCTACGGCTTCATGCGTGGAAAGCACACGGGCAAGCGCGACGCCTCGCGCATGAGCGGCTACCCCAAGGCGGAGGGCGCCGACTTCCACCGCGGGCACATGATCCCCCACACCGGCCACGGCGGGACGGACATCAACCTCTTCATCCAGCGCGGGGACGTCAACGTCGGGCCCTTCCGGCGGCTCGAGAAGCTGGCGGTGGCGACGCCGGGATCGTTCTACTTCGTCTACCTGCTCTACGCCCCGGTCTCGGCGTCGGAGCGGCCGGCGGCGGTCGAGCAGGGGCTGATCCTGCCGGGGCCGCCGGCGACGCTGGACCACATCTACTTCACCAACTGAGCCGCTGCGACGAGAAGGGGCGGCCGCGTCGCCGCGGCCGCCCCCCGTTCGTCAGCTGCGGTCAGGCTTACGCGGCCTGGGCGTCGCCTTCGATCCGCGCCGGCTGGGCGGCGGTCGAGACGGCGATGCGGCGGGGCTTCAGCGCCTCCGGCAGTTCGCGCTTCAGGGAGATCGAGAGCAGGCCGTCGTTCAGCGCGGCGTCCGTCACGACCACGTAGTCGGCGAGCTGGAAGCGGCGCTCGAAGTCCCGCTCGGCGAGGCCGCGGTGCAGATACACGCGCTGCGCGTCGTCGTTGGCGGTCTTGCGGCCCTGGACGGTGAGGAGGTTCTCCTTCACCTCGAGGTTCAGCTCGTCGGCCCGGAAGCCAGCGACCGCGATCTCGATGCGGTAGGCGTTCTCGCCCACGGTCTCGATGTTGTAGGGCGGGTAGCCCGACGGGCCTTCCAGCTTGGAGGCTTGGTCGATCAGGTTCGCCAGTCGGTCGAAGCCGACGACGGAACGGTACAGGGGCGTGAAGTCGATGGTGCGCATGGAAGCATCCTCCTAATCAGCAAGGTTGCGACGCCCCGGCCTGCGACGAGCCGGGACGCGGGTTGGAGCCTTCGACGACCCCGAAGGCGTCGTCTGCGGCCCGCGGAAGCCCGGCGAACCAGCGCCTCCGCACGTGGTGAGTTAGGAGGCCTGGAAGAGCGGTCAAGAGCCCTCAAGAGCTGTGCGACGCACTTTTTCGGCCAAGCGTCCGCGGACGCTTGGCCGCCTTGCGTTTCGGCGCCGAGGGGGCATGGTCGCCAGCCTGTTTCCTCTCAAGGAGTCGCCGCATGCGCTTCCCGTCTCCCATCCCCGCTGCCGCGATCGCGCTGGCGGCGCTGGCTTCCGCGGCGGGTGCGCAGTCGTTCAAGCCCGGACCCAAGATCGGGCCGCCCCGTCCCGGCGACATGGCCGCCGCCATGCAGGACCCGCTGGCCGCGGTGATCGCCTCCTCCCAGCGCCCCTCCGTCGACGTGGTGCGCGACGTCTTCCGCCACCCCGAGGCGTCGCTGAAGTTCTGGGGGCTGCGGCCCGGGATGACGGTCGTCGACCTCGATCCGGGCGCCGGCTACTGGACCGAGATCCTGGCGCCGTACCTGAAGGCGACGGGGGGCCGCTACATCGCCGCCACCTCTCCGCGGGGGCGGGCCGCCTTCGCGGCCAAGCACGCCGACAAGGGCCGCTACGGCGACATCGGCTACGCTGTCTTCGACAAGGGCGCCGAACCGATCGGGCCGCCGGCCTCCGCCGACCTCGTGCTGAGCGCGCGGGAGATCCACAACTGGATGGCAGACGGCTACGTCGACAAGGCCATGGCGCAGGTGGCCGCGGTGCTGAAGCCGGGCGGGATCTTCGCGGTGGAGGACCACCGGGCGGACGGCTCCAAGGTCAAGGCCGACGGCAGCCAGGGCTATGTCCGCACCGCCGATGTCGTGGCCGCCGCCCAGCGCGCGGGGCTGAAGCTGGACGCCGCGTCCGAGATCAACGCCAACCCGCGCGACACCAAGGACTACCCCTTCGGCGTCTGGACGCTGCCGCCGTCCCGCCAGAGCTCGGCCGACGGCAAGTCGGCGCCGCCGCCCGGCTTCGACCGCGCCAAGTACGACGCCATCGGCGAGAGCGACCGCATGACCCTGCGGTTCCGGAAGCCGGGATGAGACGCGGGCTCCTCCTCGCCGCGCTCGCCGGCGCCCTGGCGGCGGGCGCGGCGGCGGCGGACGTGGCGCAGCGCGTCGTGGTGAAGCCGGCGTCCAAGGCGTTCAGCTTCCTGGCGGACTACTATCGGCTGCCTGCCGCCGAACGCACCCACTTCAGCCTCGCCTACCGGCTGGAGGAAAAGGACAAGACGACGCCTGCACGGGTGACGCTGGTGGACGGCGCGACCGAGACTCCGCTACCCACGTCGCCCGACGGCTGGTTCACGCGCCTGCCCTCGGCGGCGGCGCTGGCGCGGGGTGCGCAGCTGCGGGCCGAGATGGCCGCGAGCGCCAGGCCCGGTATGAGCCTGATCCCCGAAGCGGTGCTGAAGGGCGGCTCCGAGGTCGAGGCCGCCGACCTGCGCGTCGCCGCGGCCCAGTTCGCGGCCGCCTCCAAGCGCGTCGCCGGGCCGCTCGCGCTCCTGACGCCGAAGTTCAACCGCGTGCTGTTCTCGGGCGCCGAGGGGGCGACGGCGGTGGACGGGGAGGGGCGGGCGACGCCCCTGCCGTCGTGGCGCGGCACCCCCGTGCTGGACCTGACCACGGCCGAGGGCGTGCAGTCTGTCCGCTTCGTTCGCGCGCCCTATCACGCCCTCCTGTCGCCGCCGCTCAAGTGAACGTCGTTAAGTCTGAGCGCGCCTGACACTGCGGGAGGCTTGAACCGGGCGGCCGGGCCTGTCTAATGCCGTTCGCCTGCGCCCGGCGACCGATCGGGCCGAAACCTGACGGGAGACGACCCATGGCGACGCTGGAAGAGATCACCGACCGCTTCAAGACCGCCGTGGGCGCCGACTCGGGCCTCGGCAAGTCCGTGAAGTTCGACCTGAAGGGCGAGGGCTTCGTCTTCATCGACGGCGGCACGGTCTCCAACGAGGACAAGCCCGCCGACTGCACCATCATCGTGTCCAAGGAGGACTTCGAGAAGATGGGCGACGGTACGCTCGACCCCACCATGGCCTTCATGCAGGGCAAGCTGAAGATCAACGGCGACATGAGCGTGGCCATGAAGCTGCAGCCGCTGCTCGCCAAGGCGCGCGGCTGACGGACGCGAACGGCAGCGCCGCGCCCCCTCACGCGGGCGACCCGCCGCTCGTCGCCGTTCCCGAGGCGCCCGTTCCGCCAGGGGCGGCGACCCAGTGGGTGGCGGTCGGGCGCGCGCGGCTGCGCGCGGCGCTGTTTCCCGCCTCCGGGGCCGTCCGCGGCACGGTGGTGGTCAGTCCCGGCCGCACCGAGCCGATCGAGAAGTATTTCGAGGTGGTGGAGGAGCTGCGCGGCCGCGGCTTCGCCGTGCTGGTCCACGACTGGTTCGGCCAGGGCCTCTCCACCCGCCCGCTGCGCGACCCGCACCGGGGCCACGCGCTCAGCTGGCGGCGCTACCTGAGCGACTTCTCCGCGGTGCTGGACGCCTTCGAGCGGCGGCTTCCCCGGCCGTGGATCGCGCTCGGCCACTCGATGGGCGGCGGCCTGACGGCGCTGGCGCTGCTCGAAGGCGAGCGCCGCTTCGCCGGCGCCGCGCTCTCGGCGCCGATGATGGGCGTGCGGACGGGCGAGCGGTCGGCGCGCGAGCTCAGGCTGCTGTCCAAGGTGATGCGGCTGGTCGGCCGGGGCGGGGAGCTGCCGCTGCCGCCCGTCGATCCGCTGCACGAGACCTTCGAGACGAGCGTCCTCACCCACGACGAGGCGCGGTGGGACCGGGCGCGCGCGCAGGTGGTCGCCTGCCCCGACCTCGTGCTCGGCGGCCCGACCTGGTCGTGGCTCTCCTTCGCGCTGGAGCTGTCCGTGCGGCTGAAGCGGCGGGGCTCGGCGGAGGCGCTGCCGATCCCAGTCGCCGTCGTGATCGCGGGGGAGGAGAAGCTGGTCGACAACGCCGACGCCCGCGATTTCACGGCGCGCCTCCCGCATGGGCGGCTGGTGGAGGTGCCCGGCGCCTACCACGAGCTCCTGATGGAGACCGACGCCCTTCGCGCGCCGTTCTGGACGGCCTTCGACGCGGTGGCCGACGAGGTCGCGCCGCGCGCCTAAGCGGCGGATCAGCTCCGCCGCGCGGCCTTGGCGAGGTACATGGCGGCGTCGGCCTCGGCCAGCGTCTGGGCGGCGTCACGCCCCGCCTCCAGGGCGCGCACGCCGTAGGAGACGGACAGCGGCAGGGACCGGCCCTCGTGCACCAGGGGCGTGGCCGTCACAGCCGCCGCCAGCGACGCGGCCTTGGCGAGGGCGTCCTCCAGGGGGGCGCGGGCCAGGAGCACCGCGAATTCGTCGCCGCCGAGCCGGCCCACCACGTCGCTCTCGCGCACGCCGTCGGCCAGGACCGCGATGACCTGCTGGATGGCCGCGTCGCCCGCCGCATGGCCGTGCGCGTCGTTGATCGCCTTCAGCCGGTCGAGGTCGAAGTAGATCACCGCCGCCTCGCCGCCGTAGCGCGCCTGGAAGGCGAGCGCGCGCGACAGCTCCCGCACGAAGGCGCGGCGGTTCAGCGCGGGGGTCAGGGGATCGCGGTCGGCGATCAGCTCCACCTCCGCCAGCCGCCGCGTCAGTCGCGCCACCTCCGCCCGCAGGAAGGCCAGCTCCTCGTCCGCGTCGGCGAACGGAGCCGGTCGCGGGAAGGCGACGACGCCCGCGGCAGGGTCCGAGGACGGGGCCTTGGGAGAGTCGGACATGACGGGGCGATGCTTACCCCCGTTTGTTGTGCGCGCAACGGCGCGTCTCTATGGTGCGGCGCTTCGCCGAGCCCTCCCTCCCAGAGCCGGAGCCAGAGCCAGACGTGGACCGCCCGCCCGGCCCCGCCGACCCCGCCTTCCGCCCGCCCGTCGCCATCGTGATGGGCAGCCGCTCGGACTGGCCGACCCTGAAGCACGCCGCCGACGCCCTCGATTCGCTGGGGGTGGCGTGGGAGGCGAAGGTCGTCTCCGCCCACCGCACGCCCGAACGCATGGTCGCCTTCGCCAAGGGCGCGCGCGCCTCCGGCGTGCAGGTGATCGTGGCGGGCGCGGGCGGCGCCGCACACCTGCCCGGCATGGTCGCCGCGCTCACGGAGCTGCCGGTGCTGGGCGTGCCTGTGAAGTCGAAGGCGCTGAAGGGCCTCGATTCGCTGCTGTCGATCGTTCAGATGCCCGGCGGCGTGCCGGTGGGCGCGCTCGCGATCGGGGAGGCGGGGGCCCGGAACGCGGGCCTGCTCGCGGCGCAGATCCTGGCGCTCGCCGATCCCGCCCTGATGGACCGCGTCGCCGCCTTCCGCGCCGCCCAGACGGCCGCCGTCGACGAAGCCGTTGAGGACGGCGCGGTGGAGGAGGCCGTCTCCTGACCGCGCTGCCCCCCGGATCGACGCTGGGCGTGCTGGGCGGCGGCCAGCTCGGCCGCATGATCGCGCTCGCCGCCGCCCGCCTGGGCTTCGACGTCACCGTGCTCGGCCGCGAGCCGGGCTCGCCGGCGGGCCGGGTCGCGGCGCGCGAGATCGTGGGCGACTACGCCGATCCTTCGGCCCTGGCCGAACTGGCCGCCGCCTGCGACGTGGTGACCTTCGAGTTCGAGAACGTCTCGGCCGAGGCTGTGGCCGCGCTGGAGGCCAAGGGGCTGCAGGTCGCCCCCTGCGCCCGGGCGCTCGCCGTGGCGCAGGACCGGGCCGAGGAGAAGTCCTTCCTCAACGCGCACGGCTGCCGGACGGTGGACTACGCCGTGATCGACGGAGCCGACGACCTGCGCGCCGGGCTCGCGCGTCTGGGCGCGCCCGCCCTGCTCAAGACCCGGCGCGAGGGCTACGACGGCAAGGGCCAGGCCTGGGTGAACGCGCCTGCCGAGGCGGAGGCGGCGTGGGCGGCCATCGGTGGCCGTCCCGCCGTGCTGGAGGCGCATTGCCCCTTTGTGCGCGAGCTCTCCATCGTCGCCGCCCGCGGGCGGGACGGGAGCTTCGCCGCCTATCCCCTGGCCGAGAACACCCACGAGCACGGCGTGCTCCGTCGCAGCGTCGCGCCCGCCGCCGCCTCGCCCGCGACCATCGCCGAGGCCGAACGGATCGCCCGCGCGGTGACGGGTGCGCTCGACTACGTCGGCGTGATCGGCATCGAGCTGTTCCAGCTCGAGGACGGCGCGCTCCTGGTCAACGAGATCGCGCCGCGGGTGCACAACACCGGCCACTGGACCGCCGACGCCTGCGAGGTGGACCAGTTCGAGCAGCACGTGCGCGCGGTGATGGGCTGGCCGCTCGGCCCCACCGCCCCGCTCGCCCGCGCCGAGATGACCAACCTCCTGGGCGGGGAGGCGGACGGCTGGCCCGCGCTCGCCGCGGACCCGGGCGCGCGGCTCTGGCTCTACGGCAAGCGGGACGCCGCGCCCGGGCGCAAGATGGGCCACGTCACGCGGCTGTCCCCCCTGGCGGAGTAGCCCGCGCCCCGCGACGTTCGGTCCACAGCCTTCGGTCGAATATTTCCCACCTTGCACGGACCCTTAACCGCGTCCGCGCAGGGTGCGACGCCATGAAGACGTGTCTCGTCGTCGATGACAGCCGAGTGGTCCGCAAGGTCGCCAGCCGCATCCTGGAGGCGCTCGACTTCGAGCCCCTGGAGGCGGGTGACGGGCTCGAGGCTCTGTCGGTGTGCCGCGCCTCCATGCCGGACGTGGTGCTGCTCGACTGGTCGATGCCGGTGATGGACGGGGTGGAATTCCTTCGCGCGCTCCGCGCCGAGCCCGGCGGCCACACGCCGGTGGTGGTGTTCTGCAGCGCCAACGACGAGCCCGCGCGCATGGCGCACGCGCTGGACGCGGGAGCCGACGAGTACATCATGAAGCCCTTCGACGGCGACATCATCGCCGCGAAGTTCGCCCAGGCGGGCCTGTTGTGACGCCCGACGCGCTTCCCTTTGTCGCCGAGCTGGCGCGCCGCCGCGCGGGCCTGCACGTGCGGCCGGACCGGGCGCACCTGGCCGAGGCGCGCCTGGCGCCGGTGGCGCGGCGGCAGGGCTTCGCAGACATCCCCGCCCTGGT
>CAZZZR010000079.1:0-10212 GCA_964658605.1 uncultured Caulobacter sp.
GATCGACCGCGCGCTGGCGCCGGCCCGCCTCAGCGACGCTTGAGCAGGAGGTTGGCCGGGGGTGGCGCCAACTATTTTGTAGCGCAGGCATACCGACCCCGCGCAGCCAGGTCCTCCAGCGTGAAGTTCGCAAAATCTAAAAAGGCCCGATGAACACCTATGTGACTTCGAAGCTTGCCTCCTCCGCGAGGTCGTTTCAGCACACAGACGTTCTCACCCGACGTCCAGCGGCAGCAGGTCGAACCGTTCAGGCACGCAGTGGCTGGCCAGCAGCTCCGGAAGCGGGCGAATCTGAACGTCGACCCTCCCCCGCTACTCGCGCCCGTTGCGAGTTGCCGCCCGTAGAGGGACGCGTCCAAAGTCTCTGAAAATCGGGCCGCCCCGGGGACGCACGATCACGCCTCCTCCGCCCCATCGGCGGAGGCGGAGCGAGCACGCCCGCCTTCATACGCTGATGTAGCGCTGCAGCGATGCGGGCGCATAGCCTTGAACCTCTTCCTCAGGGGGCACGGCAAGGCGGGTGAAGGGGGCGGCCCGGCGGTCGAAGTGTAAATTGTAGAAGGGGTCTTGATCGAGTTCCGCGCCCCAGCGGCGTCTTAGAGCGGCGAGCTCACGGTCGGCGCTTGCACGTTTGGCGGCGTCAAACCCCGTATGTCCGCGGGAGCGCGATTCGTAATGGTAGAAGGAGCATGCGGGCTCGTAGAGCACGCCGAGCCCCCGGCGGCGTACGCGGAGGCAATAATCGATGTCGTTGGCCTCGACGGCGAGCTCCACCGCGTCGAACCCTCCGAGCTCGTTGAACAGCGTACGCCTCGTCGCCAGGCACGCTCCGGTTACGGCCGCGCTGCGATGAGCCATGGCCCGTCGACTGAGGTAGCCGTCGTCGAAAGAGGTCTCGCCCGCGCCCTCGTGCGCGGCCACCGCGCCCGCCGCCCCCAAAACGATCCCCGCATGCTGCACCGAGCCGTCAGCATAAAGCAGCTTGGCTCCCACCGCGCCGATCTCGCTTCGCACCGCCTGGGCGCATAGCGCGTCGCACCATGCCGGCGTGATTGCGACCGTGTCGTTGTTCAGGAAGATCAGAACGTCCGCCTGCGTCTGCGACGCCGCGAAGTTGTTGATCGCCGACCAGTTGAAGGGGGCGTTGTATTGCAGGACGTGGGCGTGAGGCGATTCCTCCAGGCTTGCGAGCAGCTCTAGGGCCGCAGGCTCTGAGCTTCCATTGTCAACAACGAGAAGATCGAAGCGCGTTCGGTTGTCCGGGCGGGTGCGCTCCAGACTTGCCAAGCATGCGCGCAAAAGTTCGACCTTGTCTCGCGTGGGTACGATGACGGCGGCGGTCGTGGCGCCGGGCAGGGGCCATTCGATGCGCAGACGCGGTAGAGACTCAGCGTCCTGGTGGTCCGCCTCCCCCGGAAGGCGAACCTCGGCGGCGCACCCCTGACGGCGAAGGTGGGCGCGCACATCGACCGCGTAGCGATCCGGCCGAGGTTTATCGCCGCCCGCCCGACGATGAAGCAGCACGCGAGGAACGTGCGCGGCCCCTTCGGGCACGAGCCGCAGCACCCTAAGCCAAAGATCCGCGCGGTCTCCCAGGTCGAGAGAGCCGCCCTCAGCCAGAACCTGACGCAAGACATCGCTGCGAACGGCGCAGGACGCGCCGAGGTAGGGGGTCTGCAGGAGGAGATCGGGATCGAAACTGGGGCGGAAGACGGGTCGTGTATGCCGGCCCCGATCATCGAGCTCGTCGGAGTCGAAGGTCAGCCAACCGGGCGCCAGCGCGGCCTGCGCCGCGTCGATTAGGCGGCGCAGCGCGTCGGCAGGCAATCGATCTCCAGCGTCGACGACCCAGGCGTAATCACCCTCGAGCGTCGGCGGCGCCTCATGCCCCTGAGCTCTCACGATCCGATGGCTGGATCCAACCTGAGCGATGAGATCACCTTCGGTGGCTTCAAACGCCGGCTGGTCAACGAGCGAGCCTATGACGAGCACGTCAAAGCGCGGGCCGTCGCCCGCGCGCGGACCCAAGACCAGCGGAGAAGCCGAGGCCACCGGGGCGGCAAACGCCGTCCAGTAGGCGTAATAGGTGTCCACGGTGAAGCCCGCGGCGGCCGCCATTTGATGCAGAGTCCCGCTTGCAGCGGCAAGGGCGCCTCGCACGTCCTCAAGCGACCTTGCAATCTCACCGGCCTTGAGAGCCTGGGCGTCCGCATGCGGCGTAACCCGCCTTGCGCCGATCTGTTGACCCGTCTTGGCGTCACGCACCTCGATGCGCAGAGGCCCCCGTTCAGAGCGATCCGTCCCCACCTGCTCGAACAAAAAGCCGTGGGCCCCGGAGCCGCCGAAACGCTCTTCGAGGTCCCGACGGTAGAGGTTCGCCGGACGCATTTCCGAGAAGCTGCCCTCGATCCAGAGTTCGACGTCAATCACCCTATCCGGGGCGTTGCGGTCGAGCGCGTAGCCGCGGAGGAAGCCGGGTCCTACGTCCTCGATCTCGGCGGTGAGGCCGCGCGACGCGCCCGCAGCGGCGAGCGCTTCGGTGCGGTCCTGCGGCAAGCGCGTCTCGAGCTCGGGGACGGCGGCGCGGAGGCGCGGATCCGAGAGGACGGCCGCGTGCGCGGCAGCCCAGTCTGCGACGTTTCGTAGGCGCCGCCTGGAGCGGTCCTCCAGCGGCAGAGCCTCGGAGGCCCAGGCCAGCACGCGGTCGTCAGGCGGGGCATCGAACAGCCCGCCGGATGGGCCCGCGCCGCGCAAGATGGGGCCGATCAGACGGGCCTCGTACTCGTCTGAGAGTAGCATCTGCGCGATCAGCGTCGACGAGCCGAGCGTGAGCTTGGCCGCGAGGGCTGCCGGCGTTTCGGGTTCTCGCCCGAGGAAGAAGCGGTAAGCGGCTAGGATGGTCGCCTCATCCGCCGCCCGCCCGACTTCGGCGGTATCAACGCGCATGGCCAAGCGCGGCGCGGCAACGCCTGCGGCGAGCAGCAGCGCGCCGAACACCGTCAGCACTACGCCGGGCGACTGGACGGCGATCCAGCCGCTCCCCGTCGCCAGAGCGACGGTCCCTAGACCCAACAGAACGCGACGCCCGCGTCCAAGCCCCCGCAGGGCGGCCAGCAGGCGCATCAAGGAGAGGGTCTCAGTCCTCGAGACGAACCTGCGCATTTGACGTTCGGCGGCAAAGGCCTAAGCTCCTCTTCACATCAAGGGGGCGCAGATGAGCGCTTCGCTTCGAGGGCCAGCCTAGCCGCAGCGGCGCGGCATGCCTACAGCTACTGCGCCACTCTACGCCCCGCTAGGCGACGGCCATACCTTGCTGCGTTGCAGGGCTCTAACCGGGCGTACGACGCCGTGGCGAGAGCGGTCGACACCAAAGGCCACCGGATCTAGGTTCCTGACGGGCCGACGCTGGCTTGCCTTGCGCCTATGACAGCCCCCGCGGGTTGTGCGTACGGAGTCGATCTGTTAGCTGCCGCGAGGGGGTTCGGACGGCGCGCGGCCTGCGGGGCGGGCCGATCCATGCGTATCGAGAGGCCGATCCTGCCGGACTTAATGCAACAAAAGGGGCGGCGCGGCCCCCGCCTCGTTCTCTCCTCATCTCCCCGCCGCCATCCCGGAACGGCACGGCCTGTCGGATCGCCTGACGTATGAATCCTGTTCTTGCGGCGCTCAACGATTTCGTGGACGGGGCGAGGCTTGCGCCCCTTTGGCTGCGCGTCGGCTGGGAGCAAGTGATCGCCCGCTTCCGCCGCACCGTGCTGGGCCCTTTCTGGCTCTCGGCCAATCTCCTAGCGATCTCGTTCTCGCTATCGTTCGTGTTTGGGGGGCTGCTGGGGCAGGACACCCGCGCAAACTTCCCGCTGATCATCTCCGGCATCCTAAGCTGGTCGATCATAGGCGCCTTGCTTGGAGAGGCAGCCAGCGTCTTCATCGTGTCCGGCGGCCTGATGCACACGCAGAAGCTGCCGCTGACGTTCCACGTCTTTCTGATGATGCATCGCGCCTTCATCAACTTCCTGGCGCAGCTGATCGCGTTCTGGGTAGTTCTGGCGGTTTTGCGGCTGGGGGCGATCCCGACGTGGCAGCTGATTCCGGGGGTGGCGCTCACGTTGGGCTGCGGCTTCTTCCTGAGCCTGATCGTCGCCATCCCCTCCACCCGCTTCCGAGACATCAACCAATTCGTACAGTTCTCTGTGCAGGTGCTGTTCTTCCTGACCCCGATATTCTGGTCCGCTGCGCAGATGTCGCCGAAGAGACGCGCCGTCGTCGAGCTGAACCCTCTCGCCCATTTGCTCGAGATCATTCGCCAGCCGCTCTTGGGGCGCGTCGTTGCGCCGGAACACTGGGTCTGGTCGCTGGGGTTCTTGGGCGTGTTGGCGCTGGTCGCCTTGGTCATGATGGCGCTCTACCGCCGTCGCATCGTCTTCTGGCTCTGAAGGGAGCGATCCGTTGAGCAGCTTCGTCAAACTGACCGGCGTCACCCTCGACTACCAGATCTACAGCGTGCGGGCGCAGTCGCTGCGCACAGCGGTGTTCAACATGGCGATCGGCGGCAAGCTGTATCAGGGGCAGTCCGACATCACCGTGGTGCGCGCGCTGGAGAACGTCAGCTTCACGGTTGAGGACGGCGACCGCCTGGCGCTTGTGGGCCACAACGGCTCGGGCAAGACCTCGCTCCTCAAGGTGATCGCGGGCGTCTACGAGCCCGCCAAGGGACGGGTGGAGGTCAAGGGCTCGCTGACCAGCATGATCGCGCACGCATCGGGCCTGGACGTTGAGTCCACCGGGCTGCAGAACATCCGCAAGATCGGCCAGATGCGCATGATCCCCGAGCGGGTGATCAACGAGCGCATGGACTCCATCGTGGAGTTCTCGGGCCTGGGCGACTTCATCCGCCTGCCGGTCAAGACCTTCTCGGCGGGCATGATGGCGCGCCTGATGTTCGCCTGCGCCACCGAGTTTGAGGCTGACATCCTTGTGCTGGACGAGTGGCTGAGCGCCGGCGACTACGCCTTCGTGCAGAAGGCCGGCGACCGGATGATGGAGTTCGTCAAGAAAGCCCGGATCGTAATCATGGGCACCCACGACCATCATCTGGTCGAGCGCGTCTGCAACAAGGTCCTGGAGCTCGAGGCTGGCCAGATCGCCTTCCTCGGCCCGATGGAGGAATGGCGGCGTTGGCGACATGAGCGTCTCCATGCCCAGGCGGCCGCGGCGTGACCGGACAGGACCACACATGACCTCGGACCCGTCCTCCCCCAAGCCGGACCTGGATCCGGAGCATCCCGACTACGCCCACGCCCACGACGCGCAGGAGGACCGGACGCGCGTGGAGCTCTGGGTGATCCTGGCCGTCGTTGTCGTCGTGCTCGGCGGCGCCTTCCTGTGGCGCGCCCTGACGGGGACTGGGCCAGCGCCCCAGGCGGGCTGGAACAGGGGCGACCCCACGGCGGCGGCGACGTCCACCGCCGCGGCCGGCGCCGTCGTACCCGCACAGACGGCCCAGCCACGTCCGGCGGCTCCCTGACCACTTTAGCCGCCTTTCCTCAGGCGGCTTGAGGGACGCCTGGCCTCGCGAGCTCGCCGCACTTGCGTTTTGGGGTCGGCAAGCGGAGCGGCCTGCGGTAAAATAGTGCGTCTGGGGTGGGCAGGAGAGCGAAATGAACAAGACGATGCCGGTGGTCGCCCTAGCGCTCGCGCTCGGCGCCCTCAGCCTCGCAGGCTGCGCCACCAAGGGGTATGTGAACGAACAGGTCGGTGCGGTGGACAGCAAGCTGTCGACCACCCAGGGCCAGGTGAACGCGCACGAGACGCGTCTCGCCGATCTCGACCGGACCAGCCGCGAGGCGCTTGACCGCGCGACAGCCGCCGGCAAGCTCGCCCAGGGCAAGTTCCTCTATCAGATGGTGCTGTCGGACGACTCGGTGAAGTTCCCTGTGGAGAGCTCCAGGCTCTCGCCGGAGGCCCAGACCCGGCTGCAGGATTTCGCCTCCAAGCTGAAGGCGGACAACCGCAACGTTTACGTGGAGATCCAAGGCCACACCGACGCTACGGGCTCCAAGGACGTGAACAAGAAGCTCGGCGAAGAGCGCGCTGAGGCCGTGCGCCTGTTCATGAACCGGCAGGGCGTGGCGCTGAATCGGATGGCGACCATCTCCTACGGCGACGAAGCCCCCGTCGCGTCGAACCACAGCCGCGCAGGCCGCGCGCAGAACCGCCGCGTGGTGCTGGTGGTCCTCGCGTAAGACCTGTCGTCCGCGTACCGGCCCCGCCGCACCTTCAGCGTGCGGCGGGCCGCAACCCCGTCGCCTCGGCTTCCAGGCGCGGTTCGCGGCGCGGATGGAGCAGGTCGGCCCACCGCCAGGTCTGCGCGCCGAGCACAAGCCGGCGGCCCCCCGCCGCCCCGTCCAGCGTAATAAGGACCAGTCCGCGAACCGGCGCGGTGCGGCATTCGGGAGGGGCGAAGGCCACCTCCCACAGGATCGCCTCGCGCACCGCCGCCAACCCCTTGCCATCCTGGCCGCCCGACCGCACCCAGTCGCCGTTCCACACCCAAAACGCCTGCCCGGGCGCCGCCCCGGTCAGCGCCGAGGACCGCACCAGGGGGTCCCCGCGCAACGCCGCCTGCACCCGCGCACTCATGTCGCATGGACCGCCGCCGCGCCCAGAGCTGGAGCCGGCGGAAGCGGCGCCCGCGAGCTCGGCCTCGCTGGGCGCTGGCGTCGGCGCGTCGTCTTCGCCCTCGTCCGCGGTAGGCAAGGCGTCAGGCCGGTCGGCGCGCGGTCGCGGCCGCGAGGGCTTAGCGGGCGCCGATTGCGGCGGTTTGGGCTGCGGCGAGGGCTTCGCCGACGCGGAGGAGGCCGCGGGCTGCCGGTCAGGGACCAGCGGGGCGGGAGCGGGGGCGAGCATCAGCAGCATGGTCCGCGCCTGCGCCGCGTCAGGCGTCTTCGGCTGGGCGGCGAGGAAGACGAGGGCCACGACGGCGTGGGCGGCCGCGCTGAGCGCTCCGCCCATCGCCCAGCGACGGCGGGAACGACGGTTCGCTTCAGGCGGGGGGACGCCGGTCCGAGCCATGGCGCCACTCAGCACGCCCGGGCGTCCGGAACGTGGCGGTACTCATCCGGCCTTGGCGCCCTCCGCCTTCTCGCCGGGTTTCGGCTGCTGAGCAGGAGGCACGGGCGGCCCCTTGGGATGCGCCTTGCGGTAGGCGATGTAAGCCTCGACATCCTCGTCGCGGCGCAACACCTTGGAATGCGGGTCGATGGTGACGAGGACGCCGGGCGGGACCTTCACGACGCCTGTGCCCCCCGTCATCGGCAGGGCCGTAATCGCGTCGCCGATCCGAACTTCCAGAGGCATAGGGAAGGGCTTCAAGTCGCCGGTCTTCCAGTCCAGCTCCACGCTGTCTCCAACCCTGGTCTGCACAAGTTCCGGCAGCGCGGCGTTGCGCAGGTAGCCGTCGAAGAACCAGCCGTAGTCCTTGCCCGTTATGCGGCTGACGATGGCCACATAGTCGTCGGTGGTGGCAAAGCGCGGCTCGAAGTTGCCGGGCCGGGGATCCGGGCGGCCGTAGACCAGCTCGGTCAGGGTCTGGAAGAAGGCCCTGTCGCCGATCAGCTGCCGCAGCGTGTGCAGCACCAGCGCCCCCTTGTAGTAGATGTCCTGCCCTGGCCCGCCGCGCTTGTCGTCGTAGACCACCTCGCCCGTCATCGGACCGGGCGGCGCGGTGGGCGCCTTGTTGGCGATCTTCAGCCGGATGTCGTGCAGCCAGGCGTAGTAGTCCTGGTCGCCCTTCAGGTACTGCGAGTAGAGCGGCTGCAGGTACATCGTGAAGCCCTCGTGCAGCCACATGTCCGACCAGTCGCGGTTGGTCATCTGGTTGCCGAACCACTCGTGGCCGAACTCGTGCTGAATTAGGTCGTCGTAGCCCCACTCACCGATAGCGTAGCCGTTTCCGTAGGCATTGATGGTCTGGTGCTCCATGCCCTTGTGGGGCGTCTCGACCATGCCGATCTTCTCGTCGCCGAAGGGATAAGGGCCGATCTTCGCCTCGTTGAAGGCCACCATCGGCGGCACCGTGGCGAACAGCGCCTCCGCCTCGCTCTTACGGCCACGCAGATACCAGAACTCCATGGGGATGGTGTTTCCGAACCGGCTTCTGAAACTGGACTTCAGGAGGTCGTAAGGCCCAACGTTGATGGCGATGGCGTAGGTGTCGGGCCGCTTGGCGCGCCAGTCGAAGGTCTTCCAGCCGTTCCCAACATCCCGGATTGCCTGCAGCACGCCGTTGGCGGGCGCAGCCAGCCCGGGCGGCACGGTGACATGGATGTCGGCAAGCGCCGGCTTGCCGGTGGGATGATCGATGCAGGGCCAGATCAGGTCGCAGCCTTCGCCCTCCACCGCAGACGCCACCCAAGGCCGCCCGTCGGGCGTTCTGGCCCAGACGAAGCCCCCGTCCCAGGGCGCTCGCTTGGCGACGTGCGGCTTCCCACCGTAGCGGACGCGGGCGACGATCTCGCCGCCGGCGGCCGCGGGCTGGGGAAGGGTGATCCGCAGCCGCCCGTCCGGGTCCGACCAAGCCGTGCGCGGCAGGACCGCGCCGCCGATCCGCACCTCGGAGATGACGAACTCGGGGTCGAGGTCGAGCAGGAGGACCGGCAGCGGCGACCGGGCCGTGAAGGTCAGAGTGGCGTCGCCCTCGATATACTTCTGCTTGGGCACGACCTTGAACCACAGGTCGGCATGGCGGAAGTCGAGCGCCGCCTGCTCGGGCGGCAGCACCCCGCCCGAGTCGGCGGTGTGGGGCGCGAGCGGCTGCTCAGAGCGGTCGACCGTGCGCGCGGGCGGCGGCGCCTTGCCCGCAGGAGGCGAACACGCGGCCAGCAGCGCCAGCGTCGCGCCGCCCCACGCGGCCGCCGACCGGAACCCCCGAGGCATCTGACGACTCTCCATGGCCGCGGGGACGCTAGAGCCGCCTGGGCCCCGGTCAAGCCGCCTTGACCGCGCCACGCTCGCAGGAGGAAGACGCCCCATGCCCCTCCCCACCCGACGCGCGATCCTCGCGGCCCTCGCCGCGACGCCTGCGCCGGGGCTCGGTCTCCACGGCTGCGCCGCTCCGCCCGCCGACCGAGCCAAGGACGGCGGCCGCGGGGGCGCGTCGACCGGAGCCGCCTCCCGACCGCAGACGCCGCCCCCTCCTCCGCCGTCCGCGCTGGTCGAGCGCCTGCGCGACATCGCCACCGGCTTCGACGGGCGCTTCGGCATCGCCGTGCACGACGTCCAGGCGGGGTGGACGGCGGGCTACGACGAGGCGCGGCTCTATCCCCAGCAGAGCGTGGCGAAGCTGTGGGTCGCGCTCGCCGTCTTCGACGCCGTCGACCATAGGCGGATCAGGCTCGACCAGGTCGTCCACGTCACGGCCGCCGACATGAGCGTGTTCCACCAGCCAATCCGCAGCCGGCTGAAGGACGGCGGGCTCGACATCACCGTCGACGACCTCCTCGTCGGCGCCATCGCCCAGAGCGACAACGCCTGCGACGACATTCTGGCCCGGCTGGCCGGCGGCTCGGCGGCGGTGCAGCGGGCGGTGGACGCGCGGCGGCTCGGGGCCATCCGCGCCGGGCCGGAGGAGCATCTCCTGCAGAGCCGCGTCGCGGGCCTGGAGTGGCGGCCCGAGTACAGCGTCGGCGACGCCTTCGAGCGCGCCCGCGACAAGCTGCCCCCCGCACTCCGCCGCCAGAAACTGGCCGCCTACCTCGCCGATCCGCCAGAGGGCGCGTCGCCCGAGGCCTTGGCGAAAGCCATGGCGCGGCTGCTGAAGGGCGAACTGATCTCCCCCGCCTCCACCGCCCGCTTCCTCGCGATCCTCGCCTCCACCACCACCGGACCCAATCGCCTGAAAGGCGGCCTGCCCGACGGCTGGGGCATCGCCCACAAGACCGGCACGGGGCAGGACCTGAACGGCCTCTCCACCGGCTACAACGACGTGGCCATTGTCACCGCGCCCGACGGCCGCGCCTACACCATTGCCGCCATGATGGCGGCGACGTCCCGGTCGATCCCCGAGCGGATGCTGGCGATGCAGGAGGTGTCGCGCGCGGTGGTGGCGGAACAACAGGCGATGCCCCTCCGCCCTTAAGAGTAAGCGGGGGAGACGGCGTCATCCTCGGCTTGCATCCTCCGTTCGGCGCTCTGGCCGACGGCTTCGACGAGATC
>CAZZZR010000080.1:0-7727 GCA_964658605.1 uncultured Caulobacter sp.
TGCCGGGCGACCTGAAGGAGAAGGTCGACCCCTACCTCATGCCGATCTGGGAGGCGCTGACCGACCTCATGGGCCGCGAGGCTCTGGAACGACGTCGCGAGCGGGGCGAGATCGAGGTCGCCCCCATCGCCTTCATGCGCGGCCGCACCCTGAACCACGCCTTCGTCATCGTCGACGAGGCGCAGAACACCTCGCGGCTGCAGATGAAGATGGTGCTGACCCGCCTGGGCGAGGGCGCGCGCATGGCGGTGACCGGCGACCCAGGCCAGGTGGACCTGCCGAACCCGCGGGACTCGGGGCTCGCCCACGCCGTGCGCATCCTCGACGGGGTGCAGGGCGTGGCGGTCAGCCGCTTCGAGGCCTCCGACGTGGTGCGCCATCCGCTCGTGGAGCGGATCGTCAAGGCCTACGACACGGATAGGGGGCTGTGACCGTCGAAATCGAGGTGGAGGACGTGGCCTGGTCCCCGGCCCTGCCTGACGTCGAAGCCGCCGTTTCTCGCGCCGCCCAGGCTGCGCTGGTCGGCGCCGAAGCGCAGGGCGACGTCACCGTCCTCCTCACCGACGATGCGACCGTCCAAGACCTCAACGCGAGGTTCCGCGGCAAGGACGCGGCGACCAACGTCCTGTCCTTCCCCGCGCCCCCCACCGCCGCCCCTCACCTGGGCGACGTAGCCCTGGCGTATGGCGTTTGCGCGCGCGAGGCCGCCGAGCAGGGCAAGAGGCTGCACGACCACCTCTCGCACCTGGTGGCGCACGGGGTGCTGCACCTGCTAGGCTTCGATCACGGCGACGACGCCGAGGCCGAGGAGATGGAAGCGCTGGAACGCGCCGTGCTGGCCGGGCTGGACGTCCCCGACCCCTACGCCGCGCGCGACGCCTGAGAGCCGCCCGCCGCCCATGCCCGAACCCGAAGGCCGAAGTCCGGAGAGCCTGAGGCGCCGCCGCCGCGCCCTTTCCGGCTGGCGCGGCGCGCTGATCCGCTGGCTGGACCCCGAGGGCGTGGTCGCGCCGCCGCTGCCTCCCCCCGCCAGCGCGGAGGCGGTCGACGGCGAGCCCGCATCCGAACCGGCCGGTTCCGGGCACGCGCCGATCAACCTCGTGGACCAGGCCGAGGCCTTCGCCACCCTGCGCGTCGCCGACGTGATGACGCCCCGCGCCGACATCGTGGGGCTGGAGCTCGCCACCCCGCTCGCCGCCGTGGTCCGTCGCTTCGCCGAGGTCGAGTGGACCCGGCTGCCGGTCTATCGCGAGACGCTCGACGATCCCGTGGGGGTGGTCCACATCAAGGACGTGGTGCGCGTGGTCTCGCCCGTGGCCCAGGGGGCGACGCCCGCCTGGGACGAGGCCGTGCTCGACCGGCTGAAGCGCGAGCTCCTCTACGTGCCCGCCTCCATGCGCACCGCCGACCTGCTGCTGCGGATGCGCGCGCAGCGCCGGCACATGGCGCTGGTCATTGACGAATTCGGCGGCGCCGATGGGCTGGTGACGCTGGAGGACCTGCTGGAGGCCGTGGTCGGCGAGATCGACGACGAGCACGACGAGGCGGCCGAGCCCGAGATCGTGGAGCGTCCGGGCGGCCTCATCGACGCCGACGCCCGCACCCCGCTGGAGGATCTGGAGGCGCGGCTCGGCGTCAGGCTGGCGCCGGAGGACGAGGACGAGGAGATCGACACCGTCGGCGGCCTCGTCTCGGCGCTGGCGGGCCGGGTGCCGCAGCGGGGCGAGCTGATCGAGCACGCCGCGGGCTTCGCCTTCGAGGTGCTGGAGGCCGACCCCCGTCGCGTTCGCCGCGTGCGGGTGCGTCCTTCGCTCGCGAGCGCAGGGCAGGGGGGCGGCCAGCCCTCCGGCGCCGCACCCTCGCCGGACGCCGCGTGAGGCGACCGCTGCGGCGCGCCGCGACCGGCGCCCCCCCCTGGAGACGCCTCGCCGCCCCGGGCCTGGCGTTCGGAGGAGGCGTGGCGGCGGCGTTGGCCCACCCGCCCTTCGGCCTCCTGCCCGGCGTGTTCGGCTATGCGCTGGTGCTCGCGGCGCTCGACCTGCCGACCCCGACCGTCCGGCGCGGGTGGCCAGCCTTCGCCCGCGGCTGGGCGGCGGGCGCGGGCTACCTCCTGGTCTCGACGATGTGGATCGTGGAGCCCTTCATGATCGACGCCCAGGCCCACGCGTGGCAGGCGCCGCTGGCGGTCTTCGCCGTGGCGGGAGGGATCGGGGCCTTCTGGGGCGCGGCGGGCTGGCTTTACGCCCGCCTGACCCCCGCGCCGGGGCCGGGAGGCGACCCGCGCCGCGCCGGGCTGGCCGCCGCCGCCCGCATCGCCGCCTTCGCCGCGGCGTTCGGCTTGGCGGAGTGGCTGCGCGGCCACGTGCTCACCGGCTTCCCCTGGGACCTGCCGGGCGAGACCTGGCGGGCGGGATCGCCGCTGAGCCAGGGCGCGGCGCTGTTCGGCGCCTATGGCCTGACTCTGGCGACCCTCGCCTTCGGCGCGGCGCCGGCGGTGCTGGCCATGCGCGGCGAGCCGGGCAAGCGGATGGGCGTGGCGCTGGCGGCGCTGGCGAGCCTGGCGGCCGCGGGCGGATGGGGCGCCTGGCGGCTCGCCCACGCGCCGACCCCCATCCCAGGGGCTGTGCGACTGCGCGTGGTGCAACCCGACCTTCCGGAGCCTACGGGCTGGAGCCCCGCCCTCGTCCAGACCGCGCTCGACCTCTATACCGGCCTCAGCCGCGCGCCCGCCGCCGACGGCCGACGGCCGGACGTGGCGCTCTGGCCCGAGGGCGCGATCCCGGACGCGTTCGAGGCGTGGCTGCAACCGGGCTCGGCGCAGGCGGCGCAGGTGGCGGCCGCCTTCTCGCCGGGCCAGCAGCTTCTCACCGGCGGGTACCGCGGGCAGTCGCCGGACCGCGCGGGCGGACCTGCACTCTACTTCAACAGCCTGCTGGCCCTGCGCCGCGAGCCGGCGGGGCTCGTCGTCGAGGGGACTTACGACAAGCACCACCTCGTACCCTTCGGAGAGTACCTGCCGGCGCCCTGGCTATTCGGGGCGTTGGGCCTGCGCCGGTTCGTGAGCGTGCCGACCGACTTCACCCCCGGCCCGCCTCCGCACAGTCTCGAGACGCCGCTCCCGGGTGGCGGGATCCTGAGGTTCCAGCCTCTGATCTGCTACGAGGCGCTGTTCCCCGGGATCGCCGAGCACAGCCTCTCGGCCCGGGCGGGCGGGCGGCGGCCGAGCCTTCTGGTCAACGTGTCCGACGACGCGTGGTTCGGCCGCTTCAGCGGGCCCTGGCAGCACCTGAACATCGCCAGCTACCGCGCCATCGAGGAGGGCCTGCCGATGGTCCGCGCCACGCCGACGGGGGTGTCGGCCATAATCGACGCCATGGGCCGGCCGGTCGCGGCGGCGGGGGGCGGCCCCGCGCTCCTGGCGCCGGGCCGCAAGGGCGTGGTCGACGCCGACCTGCCGCCCGCGCTTCGCTCCACGCCCTATGCCCGCTGGCGCGATCTTCCCTTCTGGGCGGCGGAGCTGGCGCTAGCCTCGCTGGCCTTAACGTTAAGGCGTGCACGAGTGCGTGACAGGCGTAGCATTTAGCGCCACAAGGGAATCCGGGGCGTGACAGTATGACATAGTTAGAGTTAATGGGGGGACTTATGACGGACGCTGTGTCCGAGCGATTCCCAAATCCTGTGGACCGCCATGTCGGCTTCCGCATCCGCGACCTGCGTAAGCGTCTGCGCATCAGCCAGGAGCGTCTGGCCGAAGAGTTGGGATTAACCTTCCAGCAGGTTCAGAAATACGAGAAAGGCGCCAACCGCGTCAGCGCGTCCAAGTTGTATGAAATCGCGCGGGCGTTGAAAACTTCCGTCTCCTACTTCTTCGAAGGGCTCGCCGATCCGACGACGGAAGCCGCCTACGGGGTGGCTGAGCCCGAGCAGGCCGCTTTCGTGCACGACCTCGCCTCCACCCCCGAAGCCGCGGAGATCGCGCGCCTCCTGGCGGGCATGCGGGTGAAGCGGCGCCGGCTCGTCCTGGACCTCGCCCGCCAATTGTCCGAGCGCGACACCGGCGCCGGTGACGAGGACGAAGCCGCCTGAGCCTTAACCCGATGGCGACGGCGCCGCGTCTACGTCCCGGCCATGCGCCTGGAGATCGTCGCCCCGCTTGAACTCGCCGCAGACGATGCGGCGGCGTGGCGCGCGTTGCAGGCCGCGAGCCCGGCGCTGGACAGCCCCTACCTCGCGCCCGACTGGCCTTGCGCCCTGGCGCGCGCGGGGGGTCCGGATGCCGCCCGCGCGCGGATCGTGGTCGTGCGGGAAGGACACGAGGCGGCGGGCTTCATGGCCGCGCGGGTCGGCCCCTTCACCGCCGGGCCCTGCGGCGCGCCCCTGTGCGACGTCCAGGGCCTGGTCGCGCGCCGCGATATCCGGGTCGATCCGGTCGAGGTCGCGCGCGCGCTCGGCGTCGGTCGGCTGGACCTGTTCAACCTCGCTCCGCCGCACGGCGCCTTCGCGGCCTTCGTGCGGGGAACCGCCGAGACGCTGCGCATCGACCTGAGCGACGGGTTCGACGCCTACGCCGCGGGCCGGCGCGCCGCGGGCAGCGACATCCTGCAGGATGTGGCGAAGAAGCGTCGCAAGCTGGAGCGCGAGCACGGCCCGGCGACCTTCACCGCGCTGTCGGCCTCGGCCGCGGACCTCGAGACGCTCCTGGACTGGAAGCGCTCGCAGTACCGCGCGACGGGGCAGACCGACATCTTCGACGCGGGCTGGCCGATGACGCTGCTGCGACAGCTCCACGCCTCGCCCGACGCTGCGTTCGGCGGACGGCTGTTCACGCTGCACGCCGGCGGCGAACTCGCGGCGGCCCACTATGCGCTGCGGGGCGGCCGGGTGCTGCACGCCTGGTTCATCGCGCATGCGGAGGCGTTCGCGCGCTACTCGCCCGGCCTGCTGCTGATCGCCGACATCCTCCGCTGGGCGGAAGGAGCGGGCGTCACGGCGATGGACCTCGGCCCCGGCGACTACCGCTTCAAGCAGAGCCTCGCCAACGTGCGCACGCCGCTCGGCCACGGCTTCGTCGGGCGCGCGCACCCGGCGAGCGCGGTGCGAGGCGCGGCCTACGCCCTGCGGGCGGCGGCGGAGGCGCGGGACCTCGGCCGCTGGTCGGCGCTGCCCGGCAAGGCGATGCGGCGGATCGACCTCGTGCGGAGCCTGCGGGGGTAGCGGCGGACGCGCCTCACCAGAACCGCGTCCCCGGCGTCCCCTTGAACGGGCCGGCGACGTGCGAGGTGATCCAGCCGCCGTAGAAGCCGCCCGGCTGCGGCGTCACGCGCTCGCCGTCGACGAAGCAGCCGTCGAACGGCGCGGCGTAGAAGGCGACATGGTCCCGGAGCGCCGAGAAGGGGGCGGTCGGATGCGGGTAGCTCCAGGCCGCGTCGCGCAGCGTCTCGCCCCCTGCGACGACGTCGAAATACGCCGCCCGACCCTTCCACTCGCACAGCGAGCCGGGCGAGGCGCTCGGCCGCAGCACGCCGTCCGCCACGTCGCTCAGCGGGAGGTAGTAGGTCGGCGGGTGGCTCGTCTCCAGCGTGCGCACGGCCCCACGCGTGTAGGCCACTACCACGCCGCGGTGCTCGATGCGGATGTGGCGCGAGGTCGGCTCGGCGATCGCCGGGCGCGGATAGGCCCAGACGCTCTCCTGGCCGGGGCCGACCGGATCGGGCCGCACGCCCGCGGGCATCGGCTAGTGCTGGCTCTCGGGCATGGTCACCCGCAGGCCATCCAGCGCGTCCGACACCTTGATCTGGCAGGAGAGACGGCTGTTGGGCTCAACGCCCTCGGCGAAGTCGAGCATCGACTCCTCCATGGCCGAGGCCTTGCCCGTCTTGTCGGTCCAGGCCTCGTCCACATAGACGTGGCAGGTGGCGCAGGCGCAGGCGCCCCCGCAGTCGGCGTCGATGCCCGGGATGTTGTTCTTGACCGCGCCCTCCATGACCGAGAGGCCGGCCTTCACCTCGATGACGTGCTCTTTGCCGTCGTGCTCGACGTAGGTGATCTTCGCCATGGCGCCGTTCGGGCTCCCCGCCTTCTTGGGTCTCGTCCCCCGACATATCGTGACGCGGGCGTCGCGCAACGGGTTTCGCGCGGATCGGTTGTCGTCGCCGGCCGCGCGTGGGAGCAAGGCCACGTGGACGCGCGCCCTGATCCGGTCCTGATCCTGCCCGACCCGGCCGCGGCCGCCCGCCTCGGCGCGGCGGTGGCGGCGCGGCTTCGGCGGGGCGAGGCGGTGTGCCTGCAGGGGCCGCTCGGGGCGGGCAAGTCCACCGTGGCGCGGGGGCTGGTGCGCGCCCTGACCCGCTCGGACGAGGACGTGCCGAGCCCCACCTTCACCCTGGTGCAGACCTACGACGGCACCCGGGTGGCGGTGGCGCACTTCGACCTCTACCGCCTGAGGTCGGCGGAGGAGGCCTACGAGCTCGGGCTGGAGGAGGCGCTCGCCGTCGGGGCTGCGGTGATCGAGTGGCCCGAACGGCTGGAGGGCCACCTTCCCCGCGACCGGCTGGAGGTGGCGCTGGAGATCGGCGCGGACCCCGAGCGGGCGACGTCAGGCGCGGACGCCGCCGATGCCCCTCGCCTTGCGCGATTCAGCGGCCATGGCGCATGGATCGGGCGTGTCGACGATCTTCTCCGATCCCCGCTCGCTTGAGCCGCCAGCGGACCTGAGCGGGCGCGGGGCGCTGCGCGACGCCTTCCTGCGCGAGGCGGGACTGGACGGCGCCCGGGTCGAGCCGCTGGCGGGCGACGCCTCCACCCGCGCCTACTCCCGCCTGCTGCGGCCCGGCCGGGCGCCCCTGATCCTGATGGACGCGCCGCCCGCCGCGGAGAGCGAACCCGCCCCGCCGGACGCCTCGGACGTGGAGCGGCGCGCGCGCGGCTACAACGCGCTGGCGCGGCTGGCGGGAGGGCGGCTGGACGCCTTTGCCGGAGTCGCCCAGTGGCTGCGGGCGCAGGGCCTGTCCGCGCCGGAGCTGCACGCGCTCGACGTGCGCCAGGGCTTCGCGGTGCTGGAGGACCTGGACGACGACCTGTTCGTCCACCGCATCGCCGCGGGCGAGCCGCCGGAGCCGATCTACGCCGAGGCGGTCGACCTCCTGATCGCGCTGCACGAGCGCCCCGCCCCCGACGTGCTGCCTTTCTCCGTCGGAGGGGAGTCCGGCGCCTGGGCGCTGCCGACCTACGACGCCCTGGCGCTGAAGCTCGGCGCCGACCTGTTCCTGGACTGGCAGCCCAAGCTCGCGGGGCTGGAGCCGCTTCCCGAGGAGGCGCTGGCGGAGTGGGAGGCGCTGTGGGCGCCGATCCAGGCGGCGGGGGAGCGGGGGGCGGAGGTGTTCGTGCACCGCGACTATCACGCCGAGAACCTGCTCTGGCTGCCGGAGCGGCAAGGCGCCGCCCGCGTGGGCCTCCTGGACTTCCAGGACGCGGTGAAGGGCCATCGCACCTGGGACCTCCTGCATCTGCTGCAGGACGCCCGCCGCGACGTGGCGCCCGAGCTGGAGCGCGCCATGCTCGACCGCTATCTCGCCGCCCACCCGCGGATCGACCGCGAGGCGTTCCTGGCGAACTACGCGGGGCTGGGCGCGCTGAACGCGGCGCGCATCCTCGGGCCGGTGTTCGCGCGGCAGGTGGTGGTGTTCGGCCGCGACAAGTACCGCGCTTTCATGCCCCGCACCTGGCGC
>CAZZZR010000080.1:7737-10191 GCA_964658605.1 uncultured Caulobacter sp.
GCAACCTGGAGCGCAACCTGGAGCACCCGTCGCTCGCCGGGCTGAAGCGCTGGTTCGACCGCTGGATGCCCGCGGAGGCGCGCGCGTGAGCCTCCCGCGCACGGCCATGGTGCTGGCGGCGGGCATGGGCACGCGCATGCGCCCGCTCACCGACGCCCTGCCCAAGCCGCTGATCCCCGTCGCCGGCAAGCCCTTGATCGACCACACGCTGGACCGGCTGGGCGAGGCGGGGGTGCAGCGGGCGGTGGTCAACGTCCACCACCACGCCGACATGCTGACTGCGCACCTCGGCCGTCGCACCGCGGCGCCGAAGGTCTCGATCTCCGACGAGCGGGCGGCGCTGCTGGACTCGGGCGGCGGGATCGACCACGCGGCGGCGCTGTTGGGCGACGATCCGATCGTAGTGGCCAACATCGACAACGTCTGGATCGAGCGCGGCCCCCCCGCGCTGCAGTCGCTCGCCGACGCCTGGGACGCGGCGCGGATGGACGTGCTGATCCTGCTCGCCCCCCGTGCCGCCTGCTACGGCTACGGCCGGCCCGAGGGCTTCCGCTTGGACGCCGACGGGCGCCTCACCCACTCCAACGACGCCGCCGACCCCCCGCCCTTCAACAACATCGGCTTCCAGGTGCTCAAGCCCGGCCTGATCGCGGGCCCAGACGCGAATCAGTCCGCCTTCTCCATCGTCCCGATCTGGAAGCGCCTCTCCGCCGAGGGCCGTCTCTTCGGCGCGGTGACGGACGCGGAGATCATCCACGTCAGCGCGCCCCCCGACGTGGCGTACGCCGAAGGGAGGTTGGGGCGGTGAACGACCTGTTCGCCTCCAACCTTTTCGGCGACCGTCCCCCCGCCCCCGGCCTGTTCGACTCCCCCGCCCCCCGCTGGCGCAACATCGCCGCCCACCGCCCCTTCCTCGACGACCTGGCGAACGGTCTGCACGCCTCGCTCTCCGCCCACGGACCGGAGGCGCTCGCCGACGCCGTGGTGCTCACCCCCACCCGCCGCGGCGCTCGCGCGCTGGCCGAGGCGTTCATCGGCGCGGCCGGCGGCCAGGCGCTGCTCCTGCCCCAGATCCGCACGCTCGGCGACCTGGAGGAGGGGGAGCCGCCGTTCGAGCCGGGCGACCTGGCGCTCGACCTGCCCCCCGCCGTCTCGCCGCTCCGCCGCCGCTTCGAGCTCGCCCGGCTGGTGGCCGAGCACGAGCCCCTGCTCGGCCGCACCCTGGACGCCGCCCAGGCGCTCGACCTCGCCGACGCGCTCGCGGGCTTCCTCGACGCCGTGCAGATCGAGGAGCGCGACGATCCCGACGCCGTGGATCGGCTCGTCGAGGGCGAACTGGCCAAGCACTGGGAGGTCAGCGCGCGGTTCCTGTCGATCGCCGGCCGCGCCTGGCCGAAGCGGCTGGAAGAGCTCGGCCTGGTGGACGTCGCCGTCCGCCGCACCGCGCTGTTGCGCGCGCTGGCCGACCGCTGGACCAGGGCGCCGCCCGCCTCAGCCCTGGTCGCCGCGGGGTCGGTCGGGACGGCGCCGGCGGAGGCGGACCTCCTCGCCGTCATCGCGCGCGCCCCCCGGGGCGTGGTGGTCCTGCCGGGGCTGGACACGGAGCTGGCCGAGGACGCCTGGGCGCAGGTGGGCGAGGCGCATCCGCAGGGCGCGCTCCGGCGGCTGCTGGTCCGCGCGGGCGTCGAACGGGCGGACGTGCTGCCCTGGCCGGCGGAGGAGGGCGCGGAGGCGCACGCCCGCGGCCGCGCCCGCCGCCGCGTGGTCAACGAGGCGTTGCGCCCGCCCGAAGCCACCGCGGACTGGCTGGCGCTGATCGGCCGCCTCGGCCCGGGCGCGGTCGCGCGGGGCCTGGAGGGACTGACCGTGCTGTCCGCCCGCAACGAGGAGGACGCCGCCGCCCAGGCCGCCGTGCTGCTGCGCGAGGCGCTGGCGACGCCGGGCGAGACCTGCGCGCTCGTCACCCCCGATCCGGCGCTGGCGAGGCGCGTGTCGGCGCGGCTGGCGCGGTGGGGGATCGCGGCCGACAGCTCCGCCGGCGCGCCCCTGACCAGCTATCCCATAGGAAGCCTGATGACGCTGATGGCGGCGGCGATCGTCGATCCGCTCGATCCGCCGACGCTCCTGGCGCTCGCCAAGCATCCCCTCGCCCACCTCGGCCTGAAGGACCTGCAGCGCGAGCGGGCGCAGCGCGACCTGGAGCGGCGCGGCTTGCGCGGTCCCCGTCCCGCGGCGTGGACCGCGCTCTTCACCGCCGTCGAGGCGCACGGCGACGCCCTGCCGCTGGCCCGCGCTCTGCAGGCCGCGATCGCCCACGCCGCGGCCCCTTTCGCCGCCGGCCCGGCGAGCGCGCAGGTCGCCGTCCGCGCCCTGGCCGAGGCGCTGGAGATGGCGGCAGCCGACGACGGCGGGCGGCTGGGCGAGCTGTGGGCCGGCGCCGGCGGAGAGGCGGCC
>CAZZZR010000081.1:0-10154 GCA_964658605.1 uncultured Caulobacter sp.
AGGCGGCGCTTCATCATGTCGAAGTCCATGACCATCTCCTTGACGATGGAGCCGACCTTGGAGGGGCGGAAGTAGAACTTCTTGTAGAAGTCCTCCACCGAGTGGAAGATCTCCTCGTGGCTCAAGACGCCCGGATAGTGCAGGGGCGCGATCTGCACGCCCTTGTCGTCGATCAGCTCGGCGTTGGCGGCGTCGAGCCAGCCGTTCTCCACCGCCTGGTCGTAGAGGAAGGTGCCGGGATAGGGCGCGGCCAGCGACACCTGGATGGTGTGCGGGTTGATCTTGCGCGCCCAGGCCTTGGTCTTCTCCAGCGTCTCCAGCGTCTCGCCGGGAAGGCCGACGATGAAGGTGCCGTGGATCTGGATGCCGAGGTCGTGGCAGTCCTGGGTGAACTTCTCGGCCACCTCGATCCGCATGCCCTTCTTGATGTTGTGCAGGATCTGCTGGTCGCCGGATTCGTAACCGACGAGGAGCAGGCGCAGGCCGCCCGCCTTCAGCTTCTCCAGCGTGGCGCGCGGCACGTTGGCCTTGGCGTTGCAGCTCCAGGTCACGCCCAGCTTGCCCAGGCCCTCGGCGATGGCTTCGGCGCGGGGCAGGTCGTCGGTGAAGGTGTCGTCGTCGAAGAAGAACTCCTTCACCTGCGGCCACAGCTCTTTCGCCCGGCGGATCTCCTCGACCACGTTCTCGACCGAGCGGGTGCGGTAGCGGTGGCCGCCCACGGTCTGCGGCCACAGGCAGAAAGTGCAGCGGCTCTTGCAGCCCCGCCCGGTATAGACCGAGATGTACGGGTGCTTCAGGTAGCCAATGAAGTAGTCCTCGATCTTCAGGTCGCGGTGATAGACGTCGATCACGCTCGGCAGGCTGTCCATCTCCTCCAGGATCGGGCGATCCGGGTTGTGGACGACGTTGCCTTCCTCGTTGCGGTAGGAAAGGCCGAGGACGCCAGACCACGGGTTCCCGTCCGCCACCTCCTTGATGGTGAAGTCGAACTCGTTGCGGGCCACGAAGTCGATCACCGGCGCGTCGTGCAGCGACTCGTCCGACTTCACGGCGACCTTGGCGCCGATCATGCCGATCTTGAGCTTGGGGTTGGCGGCCTTCAGCGCCTCGGCGCACTTCACGTCCGAGGTGAAGGAGGGCACCGAGGTGTGCATGACCACGAGGTCGAAGTCGTTCGCCTGCGCCACCACCTGCGCCAACGTCGTGCCCGAGGGCGGGCCGTCGATCAGCTTGGAGTTCGGGACCAGCGCGGCGGGCTGGGCCAGCCAGGTGGGAAACCAGAAGCTGCGGATCTCTCGCTTGGCCTGGTAGCGGCTGCCTGCGCCGCCGTCGAAACCGTCGAAGCTGGGAGCCTGCAGGAAGAGGGTGCGGAGCGACATCGTGGGAAGAGACCTTCAGACCGGCGAGAGCCCGCCGCCACGCCCCACATGGAAACGCGAGCCCCTCCAGTCCACCCTTGCGGCGAACCAGGCGGCGACGAACACGGCGAGCGATAGCATATCGCGGACCGGCAGCAGCCACCAAGGGCCGCTGGACGCGCCCACGGTCGCATCGACGCGGCCTTTCAGCCACAGGCGCGCGACCACCGAAACGGCCAGCGCCGCCAGCGCCCACCAGGCGAACCCGCTGAGCGCGACCCCGAGCACGCCCAGCGGAGGCCCATGGACGACCAGGCTTCCGGCATACCCCACCGGGTTGAGACCGCGAATCGTCCGGGCCCAGCGCAGTTCATGGCGCCAGAGCTCCCGGAACGTCGATTCGGCGCAGCCGTGTCCGACCAGAACGGGCGGGTGGACCACCTCCAGCCCCAGGTCGATGACGGATCGGCCGAGCTCGTAGTCGTCGGCCAGCACGTCCTTCACCGAGGCGAAGCCGCCGACCGCCTCCAGCGTCTCGCGTCGGAGCGCCAGCGTCGAGCCCATGGCGGGCCGCTCGCCGACCGCGAAGCCGACCACGCCCTGGGGGAAGAAACCGTAGGAGACGCCCATCGCCGCCAGCCGCGCCCACAGCGTCGGCCGCGCCGCCGTGCCGAAATAGAAGCAGCTGGCCAGGCCCGCCCGTCCTGCGCCCAGCCCCAGCAGCACGGCCGAGAGCCAGTGGGGCGGCACGGCGATGTCGCTGTCGGTGACGACGACGATGGGCGCGCCGTCCGCCCGCGCCGCCTCGTCCAGGTTCATGACATTGCCGATCTTGGCGTTGGCTCCGCGGCGGCGGGGATCCAGCACCACACGCACCCGGGCGGGCCAGGCGTCTGCCAAGGCGCGGGCGATGGGCAGCGCTCCGTCGTCCTCGTCCTGCACGCCGAGCCACAGGGTCGAAGGCCCGGCGTGGTCCTGCTCCAGGAAGGACTGCAGGTCGGCCGCGAGGTGCGGCTCGGCGCCGTGGAGCGGTTTCAGCAACGCGACCGCCAGTCCCGCCGCGACCGCGTCCTCGGGCTCGTCGCTGCGGTAGCGGGCGACGAGGCGTCCACCCGCCACGGCGAAGACGGCTCCAGCTAGCGCCATCAGGGCCAACAGACCGGCGAGGCCTTGCCACAGAAAATGGAACGGGGGCGGCACGGCCGCGCTCTTCCGCTTTGGGACGCGCCATGGCAAGGCCGCTCCAGCTTAGCTGCGGTTCAGGAGTCGATCCCAATGCGCGCCCTCGCCCCTCCGACCGCGGCCTTCGCCCTCGCCGCGCTGGCGCTCGCGGGCTCCGCCCAGGCCCAGACGGGTCTCGCCGCGTCGACAGGCCGCGCCCCGATCGCCAAGCCCGCGCCGTCCCCCTCCGACGCCGACCCGTGGGAAGGCTTCAACCGGAAGTCCTACGCCTTCAGCCAGTGGCTAGACCGGGTGGCGATTCGGCCGGGTGCGATGTTCTACAAGCGTGTGGTGCCCTCCCCGATCCGCACCGGCCTGCACAACGCCTTCCAGAACCTGGGCGAGCCGCTGGTGGCGGTGAACGACGCGATCCAGTTCCGACCGACCGACTTCGCCCGCACCTCCGGCCGGTTCGTCGTGAACTCCACCGTCGGCCTCGCCGGCCTGGTCGACGTCATGGCGCACGAGGGCGTGCCGCACCACGACAACGGTTTCGGCCTCACGCTCGGGCGTCTGGGCGTGAAGCCGGGCCCGTACATCTACGTGCCGGTGCTGGGCCCGACGACCCTGCGCGACGGGCTGGGACAGGGCGTGGACGTGGCGCTGAACCCCTTCACCTGGATCAACTATCCTCACCGCACAGGCGTCGGGATCTCGACGGCGATCGTCGGCGGCCTCGACCTGCGGGCCAACGTCGACGACGACCTGCAGCGGCTGAAGGCGATGTCGACCGACGACTACGCCACCTTGCGCAGCTTCTATCTCCAGAACCGCCAGTCGCAGGTCAAAGGCGGCGTGGTGGACGTGAACGCCCTGCCCGAGTTCGACGACCCGAGCGCCGCGGGATCCCCTCCCGCGCCGGCCGCCCCGGGCTCGGCGTCGCCCGCCGGCGAAGCCCCGCAGCCGACGCTACCGAACGCCCCCGCCGGGGACCCCGCGGCCTTGCCGCACCCGTCGAGCCCCGAGCCCTCCGCGCCGCCGCCCGAGGCCGATCCCCGCTGACATGGGCGGCCTGACGCTCGTCACCGGCGCGACCGGCTTCGTCGGCTCCGCCGTCGCCCGGGCGCTCGTGGCGCGGGGCGAGCGCGTGCGCGTGACGGCCAGGGCTTCGAGCAACCGCGCCAATCTGGACGGCCTGGACGCCGAGGTGGTCGAGGCGGACGTCGCCGACGAAGCGGCCATGCGGCGCGCGCTCGACGGCTGCACGCGCCTGTACCACGTCGCGGCCGACTACCGGCTGTGGGCGAAGGACCCCGAGGAGATCGTGCGCAACAACCTGGCGGGGGTGGAAGCCACGATGGCGGCCGCCCTGGCCGCGGGCGTCGAGCGGATCGTCCACACCTCCAGCGTCGCCACGCTGAAGCCGAGGAGCGGGTCGGGAGCCGACGGCGTCGCCGACGAGACCTGCGCGGCCACCCCTGCGCAGGCGGTGGGCGCCTACAAGCGCTCCAAGGTCGTGGCCGAGCGGCACGTGGAGCGCCTGGTCGCCGAGCGCGGCCTGCCGGCGGTGATCGTGATGCCGTCCACCCCGATCGGACCGCGCGACGTCAAGCCGACCCCCACGGGGCGCGTCATCGTGGAGGCGGCGGCCGGCAAGATCCCCGCCTTCGTCGATACCGGCCTCAACCTGGTCCACGTCGACGATGTCGCCGCGGGCCACCTGCTGGCGATGGAGAAGGGCCGGATCGGCGAGCGCTACATCCTGGGCGGCGACGACGTGAGCCTGAGGACGATGCTCGCCGAAATCGCACGGCTCGCGGGCCGCAAGGCGCCGACCGTGAACCTGCCGCGAGGGCCGCTGTATCCGCTGGCGCTGGCGTTCGAGTCCGTGGCCAAGCTCACGGGCCGGGAGCCGATGCTGACGGTGGACGCCCTGAACATGAGCCGGCACGTGATGTTCTTTTCCTCCGCCAAGGCCGAACGGGAGCTGGGCTACGCCCACCGCCCGCATTCGCTCGGGCTTGCGGACGCCCTCGCGTGGTTCCGGCAAGCGGGGTATGTGGGCGCGACATGATCGCGCTCCTGGCGGCCTGCGTCCCCCTCGCGGCCTGGCTCTATCTCCTGATCGGTCGCGGCGGCTTCTGGCTGGCCCGCGAGCGGGACGACCGCGCGCCCTCGCCCGACCCCGCGGCCTGGCCCTCGGTGGTCGCCGTCGTGCCGGCGCGCGACGAGGCGGATGTAATCGCCCGCTCGGTCGGCTCGCTGCTGAGCCAGGACTATCCAGGCCGGTTCCGGGTGGTCCTGGTGGACGACGGCTCGAGCGACGGCACCGCCGGCCTCGCCCGGGCCGCGGCGCTGGCGCTGGGTCGCGAGGACAGGCTGACGGTCGTGACCGGCGCGCCGCTGGCCGCCGGCTGGACGGGGAAGCTCTGGGCCATGGCGCAGGGCGTGGAGCATGCCGCCCCCGGCGCGCCCGAGCACATCCTCCTCACCGACGCCGACATCGCGCACGCCCCCGACAACCTGCGCCGCCTCGTCGCGCGCTCGGAGGCCGGCGGGCTGGTGATGTGCTCCCTGATGGTGCGGCTGCACTGCGCGACGGGACCGGAGAAGCTCCTGATCCCGGCCTTCGTCTTCTTCTTCCAGATGCTCTACCCGTTCCCGCTGGTGAACGATCCGCGCAGTACGGTGTCGGGCGCCGCGGGCGGCTGCATGCTGGTGCGGCGGGACGCGCTGGAGCGCGCGGGCGGGGTAGCGGCCATCCGCTCGGCCCTGATCGACGACTGCACGCTGGGCGCGCTGATGAAGCGGCAGGGGCCGATCCGGCTGGAGCTGGGATCCCGCGCCTGGAGCCTGCGCCCCTACACCACCGTGGCCGAGATCGGGCGGATGGTCTCGCGCTCCGCCTACGCGCAGCTGAACTATTCGCCCTGGCTGCTGGCGGGGACGTTGCTGGGGATGGCCGTCACCTACCTCGCCCCCGTCGCCTTCGCCGTGTTCGGGCCCGGATGGGCGAGGGCGCCGGGCTTGGCGACGTGGCTGCTGATGGCGGTCGCCTTCGCGCCGACGCTGCGCCAGTACCGGCTCTCGCCCGTGTGGGGGCTGGCCCTGCCCGCCATCGGCACGTTCTACACCGGCTTCACCCTACAGTCGGCCGTCGACACCTGGCGTGGCCGGGGCGGCGTGTGGAAGGGTCGGGCGCAGGCGCGTCTGCATGCGGCCGCCGAGCCCGCTCACGGAGCCCCGTCGTGAGCGAAGCGGCCGTCGAGACGCCCGCGGCCGCGTCGCTCCGAAGCGGCAAGGGCGAGAAGGACGAGAACTTCCCCGTCGCCTCGTTCCTGCTCAGGCCGGAACACCGGGGGCCGATTCTGGCCTTTTACCGCTTCGCCCGCACCGCCGACGACGTCAGCGACCACCCCACCCTGCCCCCGCACGAGAAGCTGGCGCACCTCGCCGCCATGCGTGCGACGCTGTCGGGCGACAGCGACGCGGACGCCGAGGCGCTGGCGCTCCGCAAGGTGTGCGACGAGAAGCGCCTGACCATCAAGCACGGCCTCGACCTGCTCGAAGCCTTCCGCCGCGACGTCACCAAGCTGCGCTACGATAGCTGGGACGACCTCATCGACTACTGCGCCGTCTCCGCCATGCCCGTCGGCCGCTTCGTGCTCGACGTCCATGGCGAGGAGCGGGAGACCACCTGGCGCGCCTCGGACGCCCTGTGCGCGGCGCTGCAGGTGATCAACCACCTGCAGGACTGCGGGAAGGACAGGCGCACGCTCGACCGCGTCTACATCCCCGCCGACACCCTGGCCGCCGCCGGGATCGGCGTGGAGGCGCTGGACGCGCCCTCGGCCTCCCCCGCCCTGCGCGCCGTGATCGCCGAGCTGGCCGAGCGCACGGAGGAGCTTCTGTTCCGCTCCCGTCCGTTCGCCACCCTGATCTCCGATCCGCGCCTGGCCTATGAGGTCGCGGTGATCCAGCGGCTGGCGGAAGACCTGAACGAGCGCCTGCTGAAGCGGGACCCGCTGAGCCAGCGGGTCCATCACAGGCCCTGGGAGGCGCTGGCGTTGGCGGCGCTGGCCGCCGTGGACCGGCTGGGAGGGCGCCGGTGACGGGGCTGGACCCGGAGAAGCCGCCCGAGCCCACGGCCGCCTCGCGGGCGTCGGGGAGCTCGTTCTACGCCGGCATGCGCGCCCTGCCGAAGCCGGAACGGGAGGCGATGTTCGCCGTCTACGCCTTCTGCCGCCAAGTGGACGACGTGGCGGACGACCAGGGCTCGGCCCCCGAGTTCCGCCGGGCGCAGCTGGAGACCTGGCGCAGCGGCCTGCGCGCCCTCTACGAAGGCGGCGATCCCGGCCCGGCCGCGTCGCTGGCCCCCTACGTCCGTCAGTTCGACCTCGAGCTCGACGACTTCCTGGCCGTGGTGGACGGCATGGAGATGGACGTGGACGAGGACATCCGCGCCCCGTCCCTCGACACGCTCGACCTCTACTGCGACCGGGTGGCGAGCGCGGTCGGGCGCCTGTCGGTGCGCATCTTCGGCATGGAGCGCGACGTGGGGCGCGAGCTGGCGCACCACCTCGGCCGCGCCCTGCAGTTGACCAACATCCTGCGCGACCTGGACGAGGACGCCGAAATCGGCCGCCTCTACCTGCCCCGCGAACTGCTCGACCGGGCCGGGATCGAGGACGACGACCCGTGGAGCGTGGTGGACGACCCGCGCGTGGACCTCGCCGCCCACGTCCTGGCCGACCGTGCGCTGGACCACTACCGGGAGGCCGACCGCATCCTCAGCGCCAAGCCGCAGGGCAAGCTGATCGCGCCGCGGCTGATGGAGGCCGTGTACAGCCGCATCCTGAAGCGCACCGCCTCGCGCGGATGGGCGCCGCCGCGCAAGCGCGTGTCGCTCGGGCGTACCGAACTGATGTGGCTGGTGCTGACCCGCGGGCTCCTGGGGTGAACGGCCGCAGGGCATGACGGGCAAGGCGTATGTGATCGGCGCGGGGCTCTCGGGCCTTGCGGCCGCGACCCGGCTCGCGCGCGCGGGGGTGGAGGTCGAGCTGTCGGACGCCGCCGCCCAGGCAGGCGGGCGCTGCCGCAGCTACCACGACCCGCAGCTGGGCCTGACCCTGGACAACGGCAACCACCTCGTCCTCTCCGGCAACGACGCGGTGTTCGCGTACCTGCGCGACATCGGGGCGGCCGACCGCATGGCGGGGCCGGACCATGTCGAGATGGCGTTCGCCGACGTGCGCTCGGGCGAGCGATGGACGATCCGCCCCAACGACGGCCCACTCCCCTGGTGGATCGCCGCGCCCTCCCGCCGCGTGCCCGGCACGACGGCCGCCGACTACCTGGCGCTGGGCGGACTGCTGCTCGGGCGCAAGGGCGAGCGCGTGAAGCCCGGCCGCGGCCTCTTGTGGGAGAGGCTGATGCACCCGTTCCTTCTAGCCGCCCTGAACACAGACCCCGGCGAAGCCGACGCCGGGCTGGCGGCCGCGGTGATCCGGGGCAGCCTGGCGCGGGGCGGCGCGAAATACCTGCCGCGCATTGCTGAACCAACATTGGGCGCCGCCTTCGTGGACCCGGGGCTGGCGGCTCTGGCGGGCCGCGGCGCCACGGTGAGGCTCGGGCGCAGGTTACGGCGCGTCGGGTTCACCGGGACGCGGGCCGACAGCCTCGACTTCCCGGAGGGGCCGACGGCGCTCGGCCCCTCGGACGCGGTGATCCTGGCCGCGCCGCCCGCGGTCGCCGCCGAGCTGGTCCCGGACGTGACCGCGCCCACCGAGCACCGCGCCATCGTCAACGGCCACTTCCGCCTGCCCGCGCCCGCCGACGCGCCGCCGATCCTGGGCGTGGTGGGCGGGACGGTGGAGTGGATCTTCGCCTTCGCCGACCGCATCTCCGTCACCGTCTCCGGCGCGGACCGGCTGGTGGACCTGGACCGAGCCGCCCTGGCCGCCCTGATGTGGCGCGACGTGGCGAAGGCGCTCGACCTGCCGCCGGACCTCCCGCCCTGGCAGGTGGTGAAGGAGAAGCGCGCCACCTTCGCCGCCACGCCGGAGCAGAACGCCCGCCGGCCGGGCGCCCGCACCCGTTTCGCCAACCTGTTCCTCGCCGGCGACTGGACCGACACGGGGCTGCCGGCCACGCTCGAGGGCGCCGTGCGTTCGGGGTTCAGGGCCGCCGACTTGGCGCTCGCCACGCTGCAGGTGTAATCGGGCGCGGGGATATTACGTAGACGTGACCATGTTCGATTCTCCCGACCTCGGCCTGGAGGCGCGCCCGCTCGCCTCGGGCCCCGCGCCTGCGCCCGCCCTCGACCGTCTCGACGCCGACGTCGCCCGCGCCGCAGAGGCCTTGCGCCGCAGGCGCAAGCCCGACGGACACTGGGTGTTCGAGCTCGAGGCCGACGCCACCATCCCGGCCGAATACCTGCTGCTGCGCCACTACCTGGGCGAGCCGGACGACCTGGAGCTGGAAGCGGGGATCGTCCGTTACCTGCGCCGCATCCAGTCGACCGAGCACGGCGGCTGGGGCCTGTTCCACGCCGGCACCTTCGACATCTCGGCGACCGTGAAGGCCTATCTCGCGCTGAAGATGGCGGGCGACGATCCGGCCGCGTCCCACATGGCGCGCGCCCGCGAGGCGGTGCTGGCGGCCGGCGGCGCGGCGGCCGTCAACGTCTTCACCAAGATCCAGCTGGCGCTGTTCGGCCTCTCGCCGCCCGGCGTGAGGCCCTGGGGCGACATCCCGACCATGCCGCCGGAGCTGATCCTGCTCCCCCGCTGGTTCCCGATCCATCTGTCGAAGATGAGCTACTGGGCGCGAACGGTGATCGTGCCGCTGCTGGTGCTCGGCGCGCTGAAGCCCGTGGGGAGGAACCCGCGTGGGATCGCGGTGGAGGAACTCTACGCGCCCGCCGGGACGAAGCCGCCGGCCAAGCCCACCCACGCCAAGCCCCTCTGGAAGGCGGGCTTCGGCCTTCTGGACGTGCTGCTGAAGGCGGTCGAGGGCCTGTGGCCCAAGGGGCTGCGCGCCCGCGCCATCTGCCGCTGCCGCAGCTTCGTGGTCGAACGGCTAAATGGGGAGGACGGCCTGGGCGCCATCTATCCCGCCATGGCCAACAGCGTGATGATGTTCGACGCGCTCGGCTACGGACCCGAGCATCCCGACCGCGCCGTCGCGCGCCAGTCCGTCGAGAACCTGCTGGTGAAGACGCCCGAGGAAGGCGGACCCGGCGAGATCTACTGCCAGCCCTGCGTGTCGCCGGTGTGGGACACAGCCCTCGCCGCCCACGCCCTGATCGAGGCCGGCGGCGAGGAAAACGAGACCGCCGCGCTCGACGCGCTCGCCTGGCTGAAGCCGCTGCAGGTGCTCGACGTGAAGGGCGACTGGGCGGACGAGAAGCCGGACGTGCGCCCCGGGGGCTGGGCCTTCCAGTACGCCAACGCCCACTATCCCGACCTCGACGACACTGCGGTGGTCGTCATGGCCATGGACCGGGCCCGCAAGCGGCTCGGCGCGGAGGGCTACGACGAGGCGATCGCCCGCGGTGAGGAGTGGACCGTCGGGCTGCAGTCCAAGAACGGCGGGTTCGGGGCCTTCGACGCCGACAACAGCTACCACTACCTC
>CAZZZR010000082.1:0-9909 GCA_964658605.1 uncultured Caulobacter sp.
GACGCCGCCACGGTAAAGGCCGCCCGCTGCGCGGCCGAGCGGGTCAAGGCGGGCAAGCTGGTGGCGGTGGCCGGCGGCGGCGACACGGTGGCCGCCCTGAACCACGCCGGCGTGACGGGCGAGATGACCTTCGTCTCCACCGCGGGGGGCGCCTTCCTCGAGTGGATGGAGGGCAAGCCGCTGCCGGGCGTGCAGGCCCTGCAGGTCGCGGAAGGCTGAGCGTCAGGCCGCGACCGTGGGCGACCCCACGGCCGCCAGCAGAGGGGGCGCGGCGGCGTGGCGGGCGGCCACGACCTCCGCCAGGATGGCGACGGCGATCTCGAACGGCGCCTTGCCCCCGAGGTCGAGGCCGATCGGGGCGTGCAGCCGCACGAGCGCCTCTTCCGTCACGCCGCGCGCGCGCAACCGGGCCCGGCGTTCGGGGATGCGGCGCCGCGCGCCGAGCACGCCGACATAGCCGGCCTCGGAGCAGAGGGCCGCCACCAGCGCCGCCTCGTCCGTCTCCGAGTCGTGCGTGGCCACCGCCACCGCCGTCCACGGGTCGAGCGGCACGGCGTCGAGCGCGCGGTCGGGCGGGCCGCGGTGGTAGGCGGCGCCCTGCACCGGCGGCGGAGCTTCGGGACCGCGCGGGCGAACGAGGTGCGTCTCGCACCCCATCCGCGCCGCCAGCTCCGCCGTGGCGAGCGCTGTGGGATCGCCGCCGACCACCACCATGCGCAGTCGCGGATCGTGCCGCCGCGCCACTCGCCACGGTCCGGAATGCTGTGACGCGTCGGGCGCCGCGGTCGCGCGCCGGACGCCGTCTGAGAGCCACAGCACCGGGCGCCGTTGCGCCTCCGCCTCCTCCAGCGCCGCTGCGGCGGCGTCGCCTGACGGCACCCGCTCCACAAAGAGTTCGATGCGCGCGCCGCACAGCAGTCGGATATCCGGCCAGGGGCTGCCTTCGCCGTAGACCAGCGTGCGCGGCGTGCCGTCGGCCAGGGTCTGGGCGGCGTGGGCGATCACGTCGCCCTCCACGCATCCGCCGGACAGGAAGCCCACCGGTCCGTCCGGCCCCAGCAGCATCTGCGAGCCGGGCGGGCGCGGCGCGCCGCCGACCGCCTCGACCAGGGTGACGAGCGCGCTCGCCTCGCCCGCCGCCTGCGCGGCCGCCAGAGCGGGGCGGACGTCATCGACGAGCCCGAAGGTCGGCCAGTCGGGGAGGGTCAGGACCATGGGTCCGCTAGTTAGGCGCCGCGCGCGGTCTCCGTCAGGGGCGCGCCGCCAGAAGGTCGCGGATTTCCTTCAGCAGCGTCTCCTCCGGCGTCGGCGCGGGCGGGGCGGAGGGGGCCTCGGCCTCCTGGCGCTTCAGCACGTTGGTGGCCTTGACGATGAGGAAGATCACGAAGGCGATGATCAGGAACTGGATCAGCGTGTTCAGGAAGGCGCCGTAGGCGATCGCCACCTCGGGCTTCTTGGCGAGCGCGTCCGCCGGCTTCAGCAGGATCTTGAGCGCCGAGAAGTCCACGCCGCCGGTGATCAGGCCGATCGGCGGCATGATGATCTGGTCCACCAGGCTGGTGACGATCTTTCCGAACGCCGCGCCGATGATCACGCCGACCGCGAGGTCGATCACGTTGCCCCGCGCGATGAACGTACGGAATTCGCTGACGAGCGACATGAGTCCTCCCTTCGGCCCCTGCGCCGAGGTCAGACTGCTATGCTCTCCTGCGCTTGGCCAGCCTCCATCCGCTCGCCCAAGGCTTGAGCCGTTCGGCTCGGCCGTTCGCCCGCCGCGCGGCGCCGATCGTGCTCCCTGGACCCCGAAAGGCGGCGCGGTCGCCTGAACTGTTCCAATTCGGGAGAGCCGCCGATGGCCTTCACCGCTTTCCGTACCTACCCCGCGCTGGCCGTCGGACTGCTGGCGGTTCTGGGCGCCGGCGCAGCCCAGGCAGGCTGCCGCTCCGACGCCGAATGCCGCGGCGCCTACCGTCCGGCGTCGCAGGCCTACGCCTTCGCCCCCGCCGCGCCCTACGCGCAGGCGCCGGCCTATGCGCAGTATCCCGCCGAGCCCGGCTACCCCGTAGGGCCCTATGCGGCGCAGCCGGCCTATGGCTCCGGCGAGGGCTACCCGGCGCAGGCCTACGGTCCGCCGCAGGCCTACGCCCAAGGCGGTTATGCTCCCGCGGCCCATGCGCCCGCGGCCTACCCGGTCGCCGCGACGAGCGGCTATCCCAGCCCCTGCGCCAGCTGCGCGCCGCCTCCGCCGCCCTGCGCGGCCGTGGCCTGCGTGCCGGCCTACGCCTATGCGCCCGCGCCGCAGTTCCAGGCCATCACGCTGGGGAGCGACGTCTCCACCGGCGGCGTCGGGATCACCGACGGCGGCGGCGGGGGCGGCGGAGGCGGCGGCAACAGCGGCGGCGACTTCGAGGTGCAGGGCTTCGGCGACGTCTCCGCCTTCACCTCCAGCCGGGCCGCCGCCCAGGCCAACGCCACGAGCTACGCCCAGTCGCTGTCGATCGCCAAGGCCTACGCCTCGGCCAACGCGAGCGCCAACGCCAGCGTGAACGTCAACATCAAGGGCGGCTTCAAGGGCTGGGGCGGCCACGGCGGCGGCTGGGGCGGCCACACCGGTTGCAACACCTGCGGCTCCAAGCCCGCGCCGCCGCCCCGCCCCTGCAACTGCGGCGGCAAGAAGCACTGAGATCAAGGCCGCCATTCGGTGACGGCGGCGGCGGAAACGAGAAGCAGCCAAGCCGCCAGTGGAGGACTCTGGGCTTAAGAGATACTCGTCGTCGGGTGCAAGATCATGATCGCCAAGGCGACGAGTACGTAAAGAACTCCAGCCGCAGCGAGGATGGCCAGCATCCTGACGATAATGCTCAGTGCCAGGTTTCTGGAGCTCCCCATCAAGCCGCTGCGGCCATTTCCGCCACGATGGCCAGGGCCGCGGCACGCGGATCCTTCGCCGCGCTGATCGGGCGTCCCACCACCAACCCCGTGGCACCCTGAGCCAAGGCGTGGGCGGGGGTGGCGGCGCGGGCCTGGTCGTCGAGCGAGGCGCTGGCGGGGCGCACGCCGGGCGTCACCACCAGGAAGTCCGGGCCGCCGATCCGCCGCGCCAGGGCCGCCTCGTGCGGGCTGCAGATCACCCCGTCCGCGCCCGCGTCCACTGCCTGGCGGATGCGGCGTTCGACCAGCGCCTCCACGCCCAGGCCGTAGCCGATGTCCTTGAGGTCGTCCTCGGACAGGCTGGTGAGGACGGTGACGCCCAGGATGCGGCACGGCGCGTCCTCCGAAGCGCCCGCGCGGCCCTTCACGGCGGCGGCCAGCACCTGCGGCTCGGCGTGCACGGTGAGGAGGTCGCAGAGCCCCGTGCCGGCGATGGCGGCGGTGGCCTTCTCCACCGTGGCCCCGATGTCGTGCAGTTTCCAGTCGAGGAAGAGCTTGGCGCCGTCGCGCTTCAGCTCGGCGGCGAGCGCCATGCCGCCCACGGCCAGGAGCTGCAGGCCGATCTTGTAGAAGCTGACCGCGTCGCCCAGCCGCTCGACCAGCCCCTCGGCGGAAGCCCGGTCGGGCAGGTCCAGCGCGGTGATCAGGCGCGGGTCTGAGAGGGGAGCTTGGGTCATGGTCAGCATCTCGCGGTTGCGGCGGTGAGCCTCCGCGCCGTATGGCGAAGGGACCGGCGGTGTCGGACGGGGAGCTGAGCGGAAATCATGATCGCAGCCGCCTTCGCGGTCAATCTGTTCGTGGCGCTGTTCGCGCTGATCGACCCGATCGGAACCGCGCCCCTGTTCGCCGCCGCAACCGTCGGCGCGCGACCGCGCGCGCGGGCGCGCGTGGCGCTCTACATCTCCCTCTTCGCCTTCGCCTTCCTCAGCTTCTTCTTCTTCACGGGGCTGGGCCTGCTGAAGTTCTTCGGCATTTCGCTGCCCGCCTTCCGCATCGCGGGCGGCATCCTGCTCCTGCTGCTGGGGCTCGACATGGCGCGCAACGACTATACGCCGGCGGTGGCCGACGCGGTGGCGGAGGGGGAGATCCCCGACGACAGCGCCTACGCCCGCGCCGAGTTCGAGAAGCTGATCGTGCCGTTCGGCATGCCGCTGCTGATCGGACCGGGCGCGATCTCGACGGTGGTGATCTTCGCGAGCCAGGCGTCGGGCATGGCGTCCGAAGGCCGCGTGGCGCTGATCTCAGGCTATGCGGCCGGGGTCGCGGCGCTGTTCCTGACCTGCTTCAGCATCTTTCTCTGCTTCCTGGCGTCGGGGGCCATCAGCCGCGTGCTGGGCAAGGTCGGCATGATGATCGTGGTGCGGGTGCTGGGGCTGATCCTGTCGGCCTTGGCCGTTCAGTTCATCCTGATCGGCTTCAGCGACGCGACGCTGGGCATCGTGAAGCGCTCGGCCTCGAACCCCTACCCGATGAAGCCCGCGTTCTCGGCGCCCAGAACGCCTTAGCGCGTCAAGCCGCCTGGGCGCCGAACTGCAGCTCCGCCAGGCGCGCATAGAGGCCGCCCTTGGCGACCAACTCGCCATGACGCCCCTCCTCGACCACACGGCCGTCCTCCATCACCACGATGCGGTCGGCGCGGAGCACGGTGGCGAGGCGGTGGGCGATGACCAGGGTGGTGCGGTCGGTCATCGCCTTGTGCAGCGCGGCCTGCACCAGCCGCTCGTTCTCGGCGTCGAGCGCGCTGGTGGCCTCGTCCAGCAGCAGCACCGGAGCCTCCCGCACGAGGGCGCGGGCGATCGCCAGCCGCTGGCGCTGGCCGCCGGAGAGGGTGCGGCCGCGCTCGCCCAAGGGTTCGTTGAGCTTCTGTGGCAGGAGCGAGAGGAAGCCGCCCGCCTCCGCCGCCTCGGCCGCCTGCAGCGCCTCCTCCTCGCTCGCCGCTTCGCGGCCGAAGCGGATGTTCTCAAGCGCGCTCCCTGAGAACAGCGAGGCGTCCTGCGCGACCAGCGACAGGCGCGCCCGCACCGCGGCCGGATCGGCCTCCCGCAGGTCCACCCCGTCCAGCCGCACCGACCCCGTCTGCGGGTCATAGAAGCGCAGCAGGAGCCGCAGCACGGTGGACTTGCCGGCGCCCGAGGGGCCGACCAGCGCCACCGTCTCACCCGGCCGCACGCGCAGGTTGAAGCCGTTCAGCGCGGGCAGGTCGGGGCGGCCGGGATAGGCGAAGGTGACGTTCTCGAACGCGATCTCGCCCCGCGGCGGCTCGGGCAGGGGAGTCGGGCGGGCCGGGGCCCGGATGACGGGCTGTGAGGTCAGGATCTCGTCGATGCGCTGCATGGCGCCGGCGGCCTTCTGCACCTCGCCCCAGCTCTCGCCCAGCGTGCCCACGGCGCCCGCGGCCAGCACCGACAGGAACAGGAACTGCAGCAGGGTGCCCGAGGTCATCTCGTGGTGCGCCACCGCCTGCGAGCCCAGCCACAGCACGCCCGCCACGCCGCCGAACACCAGCGACATCACCAACGCCGTCATGATCGAGCGGGCGCGGGCGCGCGACTGGCTGGCGGCGAACGCCTGCTCGACCGCCCCGCCGAAGCGGGCGGCGGCGGCGGGTTCGCGGCCGAACGCCTGCACCGTCTCCAGCTGGTCGAGCGTCTCGCCGGCGTAGGCGACCGCGTCCGCGAAGCGGTCCTGCGCGCGGACCGACAGGGTGCGCACCTGCCGCCCCACGACGAACAGCGGCAGGATCACGAAGGGCACGATGGCCAGCACCGCCAGCATCAGGCGGTGGCTGACCAGGAACAGCAGGAACAGCGACCCGATCAGCGTCAGGAGGTTTCGCAGCGCCAGGGAGGCGGTGGCGCCCGACACGCTCTCCACCAGCGCGATGTCGGTGGTCAGCCGCGACAGCACCTCGCCCGTGCGCGTCTTCAGGAAGAAGCCCGCATCGAGCGTCAGCACATGGCGGTAGAGGTCGCGGCGCAGGTCGGCGGTGACGCGCTCGCCCAGGCGCGTGACGAAGTAGAAGCGCAGCGCCGTGGCCACCGCCAGCCCCACCGCCACCGCCACCGCGCCCAGGAAGGCGGCGGTGGAGAAGCCCCGGTCGATCACGTACCGCGCCGCGCCGGTCAGCCCCAGCGTCGCGGCGGTGGAGGTGACCAGGAAAATGCCCGCCGCGATGGCGTGGCCCCGGTGGCGCGCGATGTAGGGATAGAGCCGGCGCAGCGGCCGGATGTCCTTCGCCTTCGGCCGGGCGGCGCGAGCGGTGCGGATGTCGGCGGCCAGCGTCTCGCCGGCGCCGGGGCGGCCGGGAGCGGAATCGGGGATGTCGGTCATGTAACCGGGATGAACCTTACGGACTGTCGAGCCGCCCTTGCGTCAGCCGGGCCGCCTCGTGTAAACGCACGCCTCCTGACGGCCCGCCGCACTCGGCGGGCCGCGCCGTTTCGCGCCCGCACCAGCCGTCGAGTCCGTCCGATGAAGCCAGACACGCATCCTGACTACCACACCATCAACGTGGTGATGACGGACGGAACGACCTACCAGACGCGTTCGACATACGGCAAGGAAGGCGCGACGCTGAACCTGGACATCGACCCCAGCACGCACCCGGCCTGGACTGGCGGCGATCGCCAGCTGATGGACCGCGGCGGCCGCGTCTCGCGCTTCGCGGCCAAGTTCGGCGGCTTCCTGAAGAAGTAAGCGCCGGGCGGCGGGCGGTCGCGCCGCCCGCGCTTTCCGCCTCAGCCCGCCTTCGGCTTCGCGTCGGGGGCGGGGTAGAAGGTGTAGGACAGGACGATTTCCGGCGTGTCCGCCGTCGAGCTGTCCGTCGCGAACTTCGGCTCCACGAAATAGATCACGGGGAACTCGACGGTCTTGCCGGCCGGGATGGTCTGGTCGTCGAAGCAGAAGCACTGCGTCTTGATGAAATACTCGCCCGCCGACTCGGGCGAGAGGTTGTAGGCGGCGCGGCCGGTGATCGCCGTGGAGCCGTGGTTGGTCACCTTGAAGAAGGCCTCCGACGGCGCCCCGAGGTGGGTGGTCTGTACGTCCTGCTCGGCCGTGAAGGTCCAGGGCAGACCGCGCACGTTGGTGTCGAAGCGCACGTCGACCGTCTGCTTCGACGCGTCAGACGCCTTGGGTCCCGCCGATGCCCGTCGCGCCGTGCCGTTGAAGCCCGTCGCCTGGCAGAAGGCGCGGTACAGCGGCACGGCGGCGTAGGCCAGGCCGGTCATGGCGACCACGCCCGCTACGCAGGCGGCGAGCGCGAGGCGGACGCGGCGGGGCTCAGCCATGGTGGGCGTTCGCGGTCAGGCGGATGATCGTCACCGCGAAGATCAGAACGACGAAGGCGATCAGCCCCACGGCCAGGGCGAGGGACCGCAGCCTGCGGGCGCGGGCGGCTTCGGCGCCCTCGTGGAACGGGTCTGCGCCTTGGTCGCGCCTGCGGGCGAGCTCGACTTCCCGCTCGTGCCGGGGGGAGGCCTTGGGCGGGGGCCTGGAGGGGATCACCGCAGCGCCCCCGCCAGCCCGTGCTCGAACAGGAGCGCGGCGAACAGGGCGAACAGGTACAGGATGGAGAAGGCGAACAGGTCCCGCGCCGTCTTCGCGCCCGCCTTCACCGAATAGATGCCGTCGGCCCCCTGCGCCGGGGCGTCTCCGGCCGTGGAGCGGTAGAGCCGCCACGCCAGCCCGACGAACGCCAGCCCGCCGGCTGCCGACACCGCCAGATACAGCCGCCCGCCCAGCCCGGTGAGCGCCGGCAGGACGCCTGCGACGGCAAGGGCTGCGCTGTAGGCCAGGATCTGCGCGCGGGTGGACTTGGCGCCCTTCACCACCGGCATCATCGGCACGCCGGCCTTGGCGTAGTCCTCCGACGTATAGAGGCCGAGCGCCCAGAAGTGCGGGGGCGTCCAGATGAAGATGATCGCGAACAGGAGCCAGGCGTCTAGCGGCGCGTGGCCCGTCGCCGCCGCCCAGCCGACCACCGGGGGAAGCGCTCCGGCCGAGCCGCCGATGACGATGTTCTGCGGCGTCGCCCGCTTCAGCCAGCGGGTGTAGACCACCGCATAGAAGGCGATGGTGGCGCCGAGGAAGGCGGCCGCGACCGCGTTGACCGCCAGCCCCATGGTCATCACCGACAGCAGCGCCAGCACGACCCCGAAGCCCGCGGCCTCGGCGGCGGGGATGCGGCCGGTGGCGGTGGGGCGGCCGCGGGTGCGGCGCATGCGGCTGTCGAGGTCGACCTCGTAGGCCATGTTCAGCGCTCCGCTCGCGCCGGCGCCCACCGCGATGCACAGCACGGCGATCGCGGCCAGCGCCGGGTTCATGGCGTGGTCGCTGGCCACCAGCCCCGTCAGCCCGGTGAACACGACGAGCGACATCACCCGCGGCTTGAGCAGCGCGATGTAGTCGCCGGGCTTCGCCAGCGCCGCGGCGGGGGAGGGCGTCGCGTCGGTGGTGGGGATGAAGGTCACGAAGGCTTCAGGTCCGCAGGCGCGCGGGGTGGCGCGGGTAAGGCGAAGGGCGCGGGGAAGGATCCGCCGCGCCCTTCAGAACGCTCATTCCGGGGCCGGATCAAGGCCCTGGGGCGGGAGGCGGGTCAGTGCGGCGCGTCGGCCTCGATCACCGGCAGAGTCGTGAACTGGTGGTGCGGCGGCGGCGAGGGCAGCGTCCACTCCAGCGTCGTGGCGCCCACGCCCCAGGGGTTGGCGCGGCCGGGGCGGCGACGGACCGCGGCCTCGATGCACACCAGCAGGAACACCAGCACCGCGACGGCCGTGATCATGTAGCCGATCGAGGACACCTTGTTCCAGAAGGCGAATGCCGTCGGGTAGTCGGCGTAGCGGCGGGACATCCCCTGCAGGCCCAGGAAGTGCTGGGGGAAGAACACCACGTTCACCCCGACGAACATCAGCCAGAAGTGCACGGCCCCGAGCGCCTCGTTGTAGCGCACGCCCCACATCTTCTCGAACCAGTAGTAGAAGCCGGCGAAGATGGCGAACACCGCGCCCAGGCTCAGCACGTAGTGGAAGTGGGCGACCACGTAGTAGGTGGCGTGCAGCGAATAGTCGATGCCAGCATTGGCCAGCACCACCCCGGTGACGCCGCCCACGGTGAACAGGAAGATGAAGCCCACGGCGAACAGCATGGGCGTCTTGAACTCGATCGAGCCGCCCCACATCGTCGCGATCCAGCTGAAGACCTTCACGCCCGTCGGCACCGCGATCACCATGGTGGCGGCGACGAAGTAGGCCTGCAGGTTCACGTTCATGCCGACCGTGAACATGTGGTGGGCCCAGACCACGAAGCCGACGAAGCCGATGGCGACCATGGCGTAGGCCATCGCGAGGTAGCCGAACACGGGCTTCTTCGAGAAGGTCGCGACCACGTGGCTGATGATGCCGAAGCCCGGCAGGATCAGGATGTAGACCTCTGGGTGGCCGAAGAACCAGAACAGGTGCTGGAACATCATCGGGTCGCCGCCGCCCGCGGGGTCGAAGAAGTGGGTGTGGAAGTTGCGGTCGGTCAGAAGCATGGTGATCGCGCCCGCGAGCACCGGCAGCGACAGCAGCAGCAGGAAGGCCGTGACCAGCACCGACCAGGCGAACAGCGGCATCCGGTGGATGGTCATCCCGGGCGCGCGCATGTTGAAGATGGTGGTGATGAAGTTGATGGCGCCCAGGATTGAGCTTGCGCCCGCCAGGTGGACGGACAGGATCACGAAGTCCATCGCGGGCCCCGTGTGCCCCGAGGTTGAGAGCGGGGCGTACATCGTCCAGCCGCCGCCGAAGCCCTTGCCCGGGCCCCCGTCCACGAACAGGCTCGCGCACAGCAGCGTCCAGGACGCGACCAGCAGCCAGAACGAAATGTTGTTCATGCGCGGGAAGGCCATGTCCGGCGCGCCGATCATCAGCGGCACGAACCAGTTGCCGAAGCCGCCGATCATGGCGGGCATGACCATGAAGAAGATCATGATCAGGC
>CAZZZR010000083.1:0-3494 GCA_964658605.1 uncultured Caulobacter sp.
GCGATGCGTTCGTTCAGGCCGTGGACGCCGTCGCCGTCGGGGTCGCCCCAGGGGCCGGGGACGCCGTAGGTCGGGATGCCGATGGCCTCCAGGAAGATGCCGTCCGTCGCGCCCGTCGACATCGACGGGATCACCGGCACGCCCGGGAAGTAGCGGGCGGCGAGCGCGGTGGCCGGGCCCATCACTTGCGGGTCGAGCGGGGGGGCCTTGGCGATGGGCCGGATCGGCGGCACGGGCGCGATCGCAACCTTCGGGTCGGCGATCACCTGGGCGAGCGTGGCCTGCACCTCCTCCACCGAGTGGCCGGGGAAGATGCGGCAGTTGATGTTGGCGGCGGCGCGCTGCGGCAGGGCGTTGTTGGCGTGGCCGCCCTCCAGCAAGGTGGCGACGCAGGTGGTGCGCAGCATGGAGTGGTAGGTGCGGTCGCCGTTCACCACCGCCTCGGCCGCCTTGTCGTTCGGGTTCGCCGCCAGCGCCTGCATCGCCCGGCCCAGGTCGTCTGTGCGCGTGGCCCCGGTCTTGGCGAAGTAGGTGCGGGTGGTGTCGGTCATCTCCAGCGGGAACTCGTGCCCGGCGATGCGGGTCAGCGCCTGCGCCAACTCGTAGATGGCGTTGTCAGGGATCGGAATGGAGCTGTGGCCGCCCGGGTTGGTGGTCTCGATGCGGTAGTTCTGCGAGGCCTTCTCGCCCACCTGCATCTCCTGCACGACCAGCTTGCCGTGGCCGTCGGTCTGGCCGCCGCCGCCCTCGTTCAGGGCGAACTCGGCGGCGATCAGGTCGGGCTTGTTCTGCGCCAGCCAGCGTGCGCCGTTGAAGGCGTAGGTGGTCTCCTCGCCGCAGGTCAGCGCCATCTTGATCGTGCGCTTGGGCCGGTATCCGGACTCCTTGAAGCGCACCATGTCGTCGGCCCAGACGGCGGCCATCGCCTTGTCGTCGGCGGCGCCGCGCGCGTAGAAGGCGCCGTTCTCCTCCACCAGCTTGAACGGGTCGCGCGTCCAGTCGGCGCGCTTGGCCTCCACCACGTCCAGGTGCGCCAGCAGCAGGATGGGCCTGGCGGTGGCGGACGTTCCCGGCAGCACCGCGACGATCCCGCCCTCCTTCGGGTGGTCGGGGGCGGTGAAGAGCGTGATCTGGCCGTCGGCGTAGCCCGCCGCCTTCAGGCGCGCGCCGATCTGCTCCGCCGCCTGGGTGCAGCTGCCCACCGAGAGGGTCGTGTTGGTCTCCACCAGCTCCCGGTACAGCTCGCGGAAGCGCAGCTGGTCCGGGCGCAGCGTCTCGTCCGCCGCCCGCGAAGCCGTCGCCGCGGCGAGCAGCGCCGCCGACAGCATGATCCCGATCCTGATCCCGCGATGCGCCATGTGTCCCCGTCCCCTTGCCGAACGGCGAAGCTAGCGCGCGATGACGCCCCCGTCACGTGTGGAGGTCCGGGCCGCCGCCCCGGCCCACCGTAGCATTTTGGTCGCGCCGCAGCCCCGTTCCGCCGCTAAGCGATGGGCATGGCGAACCCGATCCGTTCATCCGTCGTTGCATTGGGGCTGGTAGCCTTGAGCCTGGGAGGATGCATGAGCGAGCGCGGCGACATCGCGACCCTTCCCACCGGCCAGGCCGCTCCGGCCGAACCTGCACGCGGGCGGATGGTCGACATCGGCGGCCGGTCGCTGCACCTCGTCTGCGCCGGTCCGCGCGGCGCGATCCCCACCGTGGTGTTCGAGGCCGGCGCGTTCGGCACCTCGGCCGACTGGGCCGTGGTGCAGGACCGGATCAGCGACCGCATGCACGCCTGCGCCTACGACCGCGCCGGGTTGGGCCTCTCCGATCCCGGCCCCGAGCCCCGTGACAGCCGGGCGGTCGCGGCCGACCTGAAGGCGCTTCTGGAGGCGTCGAACGAGCATGGGCCGTTCATCCTGGTCGCCCACTCCATGGCCCCCGTCCACGCCTACCTGTTCGCCCTCCAGAACCCGCAGTTGGTCAGCGGCCTCGTGCTGGTCGACGGCACGCCGCCGGATGCGATGACCGACCCCAGGATCGCGGGCATGGTGAGGAGCTTCGGCGTGGTCGCCGGGCTCGCGCCCGTGGCGGCTCGGCTGGGCCTGCTCTGGGCGGCCGATCCTCTGGCGGGCGATCCGATCGGCGTTTCGGGCCAGGCGGCCACCGATAAGCGCCGCGCCTTCGCCTCGGCCCGGCACAACTACTGGGGCGCGGTCGAGGCCAGGGACTGGCTGCGCGACGGGCAAGAGGCGCGAGACGCGGGCGAGCTCAGCCGCGAGCTGCCGGTGGCGGTCATCTCCGCCACCGGCGACGCCTACCTGCGCGCAGCCCTGGAGGCGCCCGCCCGACGCTCGCGCCGCGGTTACGTCGAGCACGTCGCGGGCGCCAACCACGCCACCCTGCTGGGGCCCAGGTTCGCGGACGCCATCGTGCGCGGCATCGAGTTCGTGAAGCGCGCGGCCGTCGATGCGGGCGAACCGGCCTCCGTTTTCGCGCCCTCCGCCGCCGTCGCGCCCACCGCGCGAGGGCGCGCCCTGGAGTTGGCGCCGGCCGCCTGATGGAGGCGGCGACGCCCTCCGTCCGCCTCACCTCGCTCGCGCACGGGGGCGGCTGCGGCTGCAAGATCGCGCCCGGCGTGTTGCGGGACATCCTCGCCCGCACCCCCGCCGCCGCGGCCTTCCCCAACCTGATGGTCGGAACGGAGAGCAGCGACGACGCAGCTGTCTGGCGGCTGAACGACAGTCAGGCGCTGGTGGCGACCACCGACTTCTTCATGCCCGTGGTGGACGACCCCTACGACTTCGGCCGCATCGCCGCGACCAACGCGCTGTCCGACGTCTACGCCATGGGCGCGACGCCGATCCTGGCGCTCGCGATCGTCGGCATGCCGGTCGACCGGCTACCGGTGGAGATGATCGGGCGCATCCTCGAGGGCGGGGCGGCCGTCTGCGCGGCGGCGGGGATTCCGGTGGCGGGCGGCCACTCGATCGACAGCGTGGAGCCGATCTATGGGCTGGTGGCGCTCGGGCTGGTCCATCCCGACAAGGTGCTGCGCAACCGCACGGCGCGGGCGGGCGACGTTCTGATCCTGACCAAGGCGCTGGGCGTCGGGGTGCTCAGCGCGGCGTTCAAGCAGGAGCGGCTGGACCCGCAAGGCTACGCGGCGCTGATCGCCACCACCACCCAGCTCAACGCGGTAGGGGCCGAGCTGCCCGATCTTCCTGGGGTGCACGCCGTGACCGACGTCACCGGCTTCGGCCTCCTGGGTCATGCGCTGGAGGTCGCCCGCGGCGCCGGGCTGACGGCGGTGCTGGACGCCGACGCGACCGCCGTGCTGCCGGGAGTCGAGGCGCTGGCGCAGGCGGGCGTGCGCACGGGGGCGGCGGTGCGCAACTGGGCGAGCTACGGCGCCGACGTCACCCTGCCCGCGGGCCTTCCCGACTGGCGCCGCGACCTGTTGTGCGATCCGCAGACCAGCGGCGGCCTCCTGATCGCCGCGGCGCCGG
>CAZZZR010000083.1:3594-8094 GCA_964658605.1 uncultured Caulobacter sp.
CACATGCGCCAGGGTGGGCGCCCAGTCGATGTTGCCGACGGGGGCGGGGTCGACGTAGGCGCGGCGGAAGTCGGGGCCGGACGCGGCCATCATGTTGCGGCCGTCCGCGCGGCTGAAGCTGCCGTGAATGCCCTGCCCCTGCGCGAGCGCGGTGTCCGCCACCTCGAAGGCGCAGACCAGCGCGTCGGCGCAGCCGGTCGAGCCGCTGCGGAAGCTGACCACGAGGTCGGGCGCGGGCGTCCGCGCGGCGCCCTTCAGCCCGATGGCGTGGGTCGGGAGCGCGCCGGGGATCGGACCCAACGCGTCGTCGGCGAAGAGGCCCGCGCTGTAGTCCTGCGTCGTCAGGAACGCCGCGATCCGGCCCGCCACGGCGCGCCCCGCGGCGGTCGGAAGCCAGATCAGGTCCGCCCCGCCGTTGGCGCCGATCACGACGTCCGGCTTGGTGGGATCCCGGCCTAGCACCGCGTTGGCGTTCTTGGGGTGGCCCAGGTAGTTCAGCGGCGCGCCGTTCGGCTCGAACACCGGCAGGCCGAGCGCCTTGGCGAGGTCCAGCGCCAGGAAGCCGGGCGGCAGCTCGCCCTTCGGCACGTCGGGGTAGCTCGCCCTGGCGGAGGCGCTGGTCGCGCTCTCCTTGGATGTGACGGAGAAGCCATGGTCGGCGGTGACGACGATGTCGGTGGTCGCCTCGAGCCCCAGCCGCTTCAGCGCGATGCGCAGCCGGCCGAGGTCGTCGTCGGCGTTCCGGATCGAGGCGAGCGTGGTCGGACCGTTGATGCCGGGCTTCAGCGCGTCAGGGCTGTCGCCCTGGTTGTGCTGGGTGCCGTCCGGGTCGCGCGACCAGAACACCAGCACGAAGGGCCGGTCGGCCGCCTTGAAGCGCGGGAGGAGCACGTCTGCGGCGACGTGGGCGAACCAGTCCTGCTGCTCCACATTGGCGACGTGGACGCCGCCGAAGTCGGGGCTGGAGTTCAGGCCGCGGTCAGGGGCGAGCGGCGCGAGGCCGGCGGCCTTGATGGCGGAGACGACCTCGGAGGGCAGCGGCAGTCCTTCCGGGTAGCCGGTGGAGTCGTCCACCACCAGCGTCGTGCGGCCGTCGCGGGCGGTCACGTCCTGGATGGCGGCGGGACCGAGCTTGCCGACCACGGCGGTCTGGAACCCCTTGGCGGCGGCGGCCGACAGCAGGGTGTCGCGCCCCAGGTAGTTTCCGCCGAAGCGGGCGTTCACGCCGCCCAGGACGACGTCGTCCTCCAGGAAGGGGACGAGCGAGAGGAAGCTCCCCTCGACCGGCCGGGCGCCGACATAGACGGAGTTGGCGAAGTCGCCCGTGTCGCCCACGCCGTGGCCGGTGGCGATGGAGGCGGCGTTGGGCGTGGTGAGCGTGGGGAACTGCGCGTGGCTGTCGGCGAAGTCCACGCCTTCGCGCGCCACCGCCCACATGTTCGGCGCGCTCTGCGCGGTCACCGCGCCGTAGCGCAGTCCGTCGGCGACGAAGATCACCACGTTGTGCGGGCGGTCGGCGGCGAGCGCGGGAGAGGCTGAGCCGAAGATAACGGCGCAAGCGCCCACGACTTTGAACAGGTTGCGCATCCGGCCCGGTTAGCAGCCGCATGCGACAGTCGTCCAACAGCCGGCGCCGAAGTCCCTCAGGCCGTCGCGGGCTCCAGCTCGCGGGGCGGGCGCACGGGGCGAGGCTTCGCCGCCGCCGGCGGCGCGGCGCGGCGATCGAGCATCGACCAGCGGCGCCGTTCGGCCCAGTCGATCAGCTCCAGCCGGCCGCAGGCGTGCTCGACCACGGCGGTGCAGCTCTCCACCCAGTCGCCGTCGTTGACGTAGAGGACGCCGTCGATGTCGCGGGTCTGGGCCTTGTGGATGTGGCCGCAGATCACCCCGTCCAGGCCGCGCGACCGCGCCTCCTCGGCCAGGGTGCGCTCGAAGTCGTCGATGAAGGTGGTGGCCTCCTTCACCTTGCCCTTCAGCCAGGCCGCGAAGCTCCAGTAGCCGAGGCCGAAGGTGCGGCGCGCGCGGTTCCAGGCGGTGTTGGCGCGCAGCAGGCCCCGGTACGCCCAGTCCCCCAGCACCGCCAGCCACTTCGCCCGCGTCACCACGCCGTCGTAGAGGTCGCCGTGGGTGATGAGGTAGCGCTTGCCGTCGGCCGCCTCGTGCACCGTCTCCTCGGTCACGACGATGCCGCCCAGGTGCTCGCCGTAGAAGGCGCGGGCGAAGGCGTCGTGGTTGCCGGGCACGTAGACCACCCGCACCCCGCGTCGGGCCAGCGCCAGGAGGTGCTGCGCCACCGCGTCGTGCGCCGCGGGCCAGAACCAGCCGGTCTTCAGCCGCCAGCCGTCGACGATGTCGCCCACGAGGTAGAGCGTCTCGCACTCGGTGTTCATCAGGAAGTCGAGCAGCAGCTCGGCCTGGCAGCCGCGCGCGCCCAGGTGCAGGTCGGAGATGAAGACGGCGCGGTAGCGCTGCGGAAAGGCGAAGGCGTTCACGGCGATCCCCCGGGACGTCTCGTCGGCCCCTCCTGCGGGGACGTGAGGCGGCTTGTGACGCGAGTCGATGACGGGGGAATGACGCGGCCATAAGGGTTTGCGCAGGAATCCTTCCACGCCGCCGCGCGTTGTCGTCGCAGACGGAGGCTTCGACCATGACCACCTGGTGCGTCCACGCCCGCGACGACCGCCTCGCCAAACCCCACAGGGTCGAGGCGCAGGGCTGGCTCGACGCCGCCGTCGCCTACGCCGAACGCTGGCTCAGCGACGCACCCGAGGCGCCCGTGACGCTGTTCGTGCAAGACGAGGAGACAGGCGCCGAACATTGCCTGACGCTGGACCTCGCGAACGGCGACATGCGGGAGTGCGGCTAGGCAAGCGGCCGCGCCGCGCCGCGAGGGGGCGTGAACGCCTCTTTTCCTCAATCTGAGTTATAGAGGCGCATGGCCGCCGCCCGCCCGCCCTTCGCCAGCCCCTATGCCCACGGCTTCGTGCGGGTGGGCGTGGCGACCCCCGCCGTGGCGCCCGCCGATGTCGGCGGGAACGTCGCCGAGACGCTGCGGCTGGCGCGCGCGGGCCACGAGGCGGGCGCCGCGCTGATGGTGTTTCCTGAGCTCGGCCTCAGCGGATACGCCGTCGACGACTTGCACCTGCAGGACGCGCTGCTCGACCGGGTGGAAGCGGCGCTGGCGAGCTTGGCGGAGGCGTCGCGCAAGCTCACGCCCGTGCTCTGCGTCGGGGCGCCGCTCCGGTGGAGCGGGCGGCTGTTCAACTGCGCCGTCGCGATCCACGCCGGACGGGTGCTGGGCGTCGTGCCCAAGAGCTACCTGCCCAACTACCGCGAGTTCTATGAGCGGCGCTGGTTCGCTCCCGGCCTCGGGATTGCGGGCGGCGAGATCGCCCTGGCGGGCGCCGCGGCGCCGTTCGGGACCGACCTGATCTTCTCGGCCAGGGGGCCGGCGCCGTTCCGCTTCCACATGGAGGTGTGCGAGGACGGCTGGGTCCCCGAGCCTCCCAGCGGCAAGGCGGCGCTGGCCGGCGCGCAGGTGCTTGTGAACCTCTCGGCCTCCAACATCGTGCTCGGCAAGGCCGAGACTCGGCGGCAGCTGTTCGGCGCCCAGTCGGCGCGGTGCCTGGCGGCGGTGGCCTATTCCGCGGCGGGACCCGGCGAATCGACCACCGATCTCGCCTGGGACGGACACGCCGCGGTGTTCGAGCTGGGCGCGCTGCTGGCCGAGGCGCCGCGCTTCCCCGCCGAGCCCGGCGTGATCTACGCCGACGTCGACGTCGCCCGCGTCCGCGCCGAGCGCATCCGCACCGGCAGCTTCGGCGACGGCGCGGGCGCCGCGCCCGCCTTCCGCGGCGTCGCCTTCGACTTTACGCCCCCCTCCCAACCACTGGCCCTGGCGCGCGAGGTCCCCCGCTTCCCCTACGTGCCCGACGACGAGGCGGCGCTGCGGGAGACCTGCTACGAGGCGTGGAACATCCAGGTGCAGGGGTTGGTGGAGCGGCTGCGCGCCACGGGGCTGCGAAAGCTGGTGATCGGCGTCTCCGGCGGCCTCGACTCCACCGAAGCGCTGATCGTGGCCTGCAAGGCGGTGGACACGCTCGGCGTGCCGCGCGTGGATGTGCTGGCCTACACCCTGCCGGGGTTCGCGACGGGCGAGGCCTCCAAGGGCTACGCCTGGGCGCTGATGAAGGCGCTGGGGGTCTCCGCGCACGAGATCGACATCCGCCCTACCGCGCTCCAGATGCTGAAGGAGATGGGCCATCCCTACGCGTCGGGAGAGCCCGTCTACGACGTGACGTTCGAGAACGTGCAGGCGGGGCTGCGCACCGATTTCCTGTTCCGGCTCGCCAACCAGCACGGGGGGCTGGTGGTCGGCACGGGCGACCTGTCGGAGCTGGCGCTGGGCTGGTGCACCTACGGCGTCGGCGACCAGATGAGCCACTACAACCCCAACGGCTCGGTCTCCAAGACGCTGATCCAGCACCTGATCCGCTTCGC
>CAZZZR010000083.1:8194-9848 GCA_964658605.1 uncultured Caulobacter sp.
CCGCCGACCGCCGCGCCTACCACCTGGCCGAGATCAAGCGCTGGATGGCGCTGTTCCTGCGCCGGTTCTTCGCCAACCAGTTCAAGCGCTCGGCCCTGCCCAACGGCCCGAAGATCAGCTCCGGCGGCTCGCTGTCGCCCCGCGGGGACTGGCGCATGCCGTCCGACTCGAAGCCGGACGTGTGGCTGGAGGAGCTGGAGGCGAACACGCCGGACGCGGCGGAGCGGCCCTAACCACGCTTCAGTTCACCAGGCGCGAGCCGTTGCGGGTGATGGCGGCGATCTGCTGGGCGCGGGACTCGATCTCGGCGGCCAAGCGCTCGCACACGTCGCGCACGCCCGCGGGATAGGCGTCCCCGCCCCCCGCAACCTCGGCCGACAGCAGGGCCGCGCGGGCGAGCACGGCCTCGAGCTCGATCACCTGCTCGCGCGCGGCGCCGCGGGCTTCGGCCATAAGCCGCTTGACGCGCTCGCCCACCGGCTCGCCGCGGGCGTCCACGATCTGGAACTTGGTCACGGCCATCTCTCGCTCCCCTGCGCGTCCCATGCCGGGACTTCGCGTGACGGGGGTGCAACGGTCGCGCCGCTGGCGAACCGCGACGCGACCATTGAGACACGCAGGATCAGGCGGCCTTGACGCCGGACTCGCCCAGCCATTCGAGGATCTTCGACTTGGGCATGGCGCCCACCTTCATCGACGCCACCTGCCCGTCGCGCACCAGCACGAGCGTCGGGATGCCGCGCACGCCGAAGCGCGACGGGATCATCGGGTTCTCGTCGATGTTCACCTTGGCGACGGTGACGGCGTCGGACAGCTCCTCGCTGATCTGGTCGAGGGCGGGGCCGATCTGTTTGCAGGGGCCGCACCACTCCGCCCAGAAGTCCACCAGCACGGGCTTGGAGGACTGCAGCACGTCGGCGTCGAAGCTGTCGTCGGTGACCTTGACCGTGGCCATGAGGCGTATCTCCGGGGAGGGGCTAAGGCCGCCTCCGTTCGCGGCCAATATGGTCTGCGCCGCCCCCATCTTCAACGCAGCCGCTTCAGCTCCACGAGCTTGGAGGCGATCACATTCTCTGGAACGGGCATCAGCTTGGGGCCGTCCGTCCACACCAGCGCCGCCTCCACCTTCCGGCCGGGGAAGACGGCGCGCAGCACGGCGACATAGACGGCCATCTGCACGAGGTAGGCGGGGTCGGCCTGCTCGATCCGGTCGGGGCTCGGGCGGTTGGTCTTGAAGTCGACCACCAGCACGCGCTCGGGCGTCACCACCATGCGGTCGACGCGGCCGGAGATCGCCAGCCCCCCGGGCAGCTCCGGCGCGCGGCCCGCCACCGCCGCCTCGGCGCGGGAGCCGGGGCCGAACACCTCGGCGAAGCGCGGGTCGTTCAGGACGCCGAGGGCGGCGTGGGCCATCTCTCGCCGCTGCTCGATGGAGAGGTCGCGCTCCTTGTCCAGCAGCCGGTCGGCGGCGGCGGCGCGGTCCGCCGGGGCCACGTCGGGCAGGAGCTGCAGCAGCCGGTGGATCAGGTCGCCCCGCCGGAACCGCCCGATCCCGCCCGCCGCCGCCAGCGGCGAGGGCGCCGGGCCGCGGTGGCGCTCGGCGAAGGCCGAAGGGCTGGCGTAGGCGGCGACCGGCGCCTCCGCGGGCGCGAGG
>CAZZZR010000084.1:0-9791 GCA_964658605.1 uncultured Caulobacter sp.
CGCGCCGCTGGCCCGCAGGCCGGAGCTCTCGGCCGAGCTGGCGCGGGGGCTCTACGCCTGGGTAGGCGAGACGCTGCGCCAGACGCTGGCGGTGCGCTTCGCCATCGACCGGGTCGAGCTCGACGCCGCCCTGGCCGCCGCGACCGCCGAGGCCGACGCCAACCGTCCGCTCCGCGCCTCGCTGTCCCTGCCGCGAGCCCGGGACGAGCAGTCCGAGATGGAGGAGCGGCTGGTCGCCAAGCTCGAGGCGTCAGGACAGCTCAAGCCGGGCTACCTGCTGCGGGTGCTGCGCGACGGGCGGCTGTCGCTGTTCGAGGCCGGGCTGGCGGCGCTGGGCGGGTTCGCGCGGGAGGACGTGGCGCTGGCGCTGGGGGCGCCGGGGCCCGAACCGCTCGCCGCGGCCTGCGCCGCCGTGGGCATCGACCGCAGCGCCTTCCCCACGCTCCTGACGCTCCTGCGCAGCCTGAACAGCGACCGTCCCGGCGACCCGCCGGAGGGGGCGGCCGGCGTGGCCCAGGCGTTCGCCTGCGACGCTCCGGCGGCGGGCGCGGCCTTCCGCGCGCTCGTGGCGGATCTCAGGGCGCCGGACCCGGGGGCCGCGGCGTGAGCGACCCGCGCCTCGCCTTCACCGCCAGCGAGCGGAGCGACGCGCAGGAGACGCGCGCCCGCCTCGCCGCCCGCTACGGCGAGATCGCGGAGGCCGACGCCGACGTCATCGTGGCGCTGGGCGGCGACGGCTTCATGCTCGAGGTGCTGCACCGCAACCTCGCGGACCACACCCCGGTGTACGGCATGAACTTCGGCTCGGTCGGCTTCCTGATGAACGAATATGCCGAGGACGACCTGCCCGCGCGCATCGCCGCCGCCGAGCGCGCGGTGATCCACCCCCTGGTGATGTCGGCCGTGGACCGGCAGCGCCGCCACGTGCGGGGGCTTGCGATCAATGAGGTCTCGCTGCTGCGGCAGACGCGCCAGACCGCCAAGCTGCGCGTCTCGATCGACGGCAAGGTGCGCATGCCCGAGCTGGTCTGCGACGGCCTGCTGCTCTCCACGCCCGCGGGATCGACGGCCTACAACCTTTCGGCGCACGGGCCGATCATCCCGCTGAACGGCCAGGTGCTGGCGCTGACGCCGATCTCCGCCTTCCGCCCGAGACGGTGGCGCGGCGCGCTGCTGCCGCACTCGGCGCGCACGACGATCGAGATCCTGGAGGCCGACAAGCGCCCCGTCAGCGCCGTGGCCGACAACTTCGAGGTGCGCGACGTCTGTGAGGTGCACATCGCGGAGGACCGCGACACCCGCCTCGTCATGCTGTTCGACGCCGGCCGCAGCCTGGAGGAGCGCGTGCTGGTGGAGCAGTTCGCGAGCTGATCCCTGTCTCGCGGTCCAGCCGCCGCAGGGTTAAGGCCGCTGCACCAGTTGTTAAGCGCGCATCTTCATTGTGGCCCGCGGGAAGACCTCCCGCTTCCCCAGTCTCAGGATGTATGCGTCGTGACCCAAGCCTCCCCGAAGGCCAGCGAGGCCGAGTTCATCCAGGCGCCGAACACCCTGCGCGCCAAGGTCGGCGCGCGGTTCGGAGGCGTCGACGCCGAGGCGATCGCCCGGGCCGAGGCCGCGCTGGCGGGCCTCGCCTCGCAGTTCGACGGATGGCTGAAGGACGAGGCCGGCAAGCTCGAAGCCGCCTACCGCGAGGTGCGAGAACACGGGGCCACGCCCGAACGGATGAACGACCTCTACACCTGCGCGCACGACCTCAAGGGCCTGGGCGGGACCTACGGCTTTCCCCTGGTGTCGCGGATGGCCGGCTCGCTGTGCAAGCTGATGGACGGCGCCGACGGGCGGACCGCCGCGCCGCTGTTCCTGATCGAAGCGCACATCGACGGCGTCAAGGCGCTGATCCGGGGCGACATCCGCGCGGCCGACCATCCGGTCGGCGTGGCGCTGTCGCAGGCGCTTGAGGCGCGCGTCGCCGAATACGCGCCCACCGACGACAGGGGCGCCCCGCTCCCGCGCTGACGCGGCTCAGACGCCGTCCGTCACCAGGGTCTCCTCGCCCTCGCGGATCGGATCGTCGTCGCCGGGGCGCTTGGGCGTGAGCAGCGGTCGCAGCCGCGGGGTGAGCCAGCCCTCGAAGCCGTCCACGAACAGGTAGATCACCGGCACCAGCACGAGGCTCAGCGCCGTCGAGCTGATGAGGCCGCCGATCACCGCCACGGCCATGGGCTGCCTGAACTCCGAGCCCTGGCCGAAGCCCACGGCGGTGGGCAGCATGCCCGCCACCATGGCGACGGTGGTCATCACGATCGGCCGCGCCCGCTCGTGGCAGGCGTTGAGCAACGCCTGCACCCGCGTCTGCCCCGCCCGCTCGTCCTCAATCGCGAACTCGACCAGGAGGATCGAGTTCTTGGCGGCGATGCCGAACAGCATGAGCAGGCCGATGAAGACCGGCATGTCGATCTCCAGTCCCGCGACCTTCAGGGCCACCGCCGCGCCCGCCATCGACAGGGGCAGCGAGCCCATGATGATCGCCGGCTTGAACACGCTGCGGAACAGGAGGACCAGCACCCCGAAGATCAGGAAGACGCCGGCGAAGATCGCGCCGACGAAGCCGCCGATCACCTCCTTCAGCGCCTCGGCGTCGCCAAAGGGCGCCTGGTGCACGCCCGCGGGCAGGTGCTTCATGATCGGCAGGTCGCCCACCGCCTTCAACGCGTCGCCCAGGCTGGAGCCGTTGCGGTCCGCCTGGACCGAAGCGCGACGCTCGCGCCCGTAGCGCACGATCCGCCCGGGGCCGGCCTCGAACGACAGGTCGGCGACGCTCGCCAAGGGCGTCGAGCCGCCCTGCGCCGTGGGAACCTGGAGCTGGCCGATCACGTCAAGGTCGTCGCGGTCCGCCTCGGGCAGCCGCACGCGGATCGGGATGCGGCGCTCGCCTTCGGAGAACTTGGCCACGTTGGCGTCGATGTCGCCGATGGTGGCGATGCGCAGAACCTGGGCCAGCGCCTGGCTGGTGACGCCGAGCCGCGCCGCCTCTTCGGGCTTGGGCCGGACCACCAACTCGGGTCCGGCGGGCGGGGGCGAGGGGCGCACGTCGGAGATGGCGGAGACGGTGCGCATCTCTTTCTCGAGTTCGAGCTGCGCCCGGTCGAGCGCGGGCCCGTCCTCGCTGGAGAGCACGATCTCGACGTCCGCGGCGCCGAAGCCGCCCAGGGTGGTGATCCGCACGTCGGGGATCGCCCGCAGGACCGGGCGGACGAGGCGCTTCACCGCGTCGGTGGTGTGGGTGCGGTTGGGCTTCAGGATGACGGTGATGGTGCCGTCGCGCAGGTCGCCGCCCGAGGCGGGAGCGAAGCCGCCGCCCGAGGACGCGCCGATCTGGGCGAACACGCTCTGCACGTCCGGCACGCGCCTGAGCGCGTCGGTGGCCCGGGTGGTGGCGACGACCATGTCCTCGCGCGACGCGCCCGGCGGGCCCTCCACGTTGAGGTAGAAGTAGCCGGGGTTGGAGACGGGCTGGAAGCCGGTGGGCAGCGTGCCCATCAGGAGGATCGAGGCGACGAAGATCGCCCCGCCCAGGATCGAGGCGATCCAGCGGTGGCCCAGCGCCCAGTCCAGGAGGTTGCGGTAGAAGCCGCGGAACGGCCTGGCCGGCGCGGCCTGTTTGGCCCCCTTCAGGAAGTAGGCGCAGAGCAGCGGCGTGAGCAGGCGGGCGACCACCAGGGAGAACAGCACGCTGACCGCGACCGTCAGTCCGAACTCCTTGAAGAACTGGCCGGTGATGCCGCTCATGAAGCTGACGGGCGTGAACACCATGACGATTGTCGCGGTGCAGGCGATCACCGCCAGCCCGATGGAGTCCGCGCCGATCAGCGAGGCGCGGTAGGGGCTCTGCCCCTTCTCGATCCGCTTCTCGATGTTCTCGATCTCGACGATGGCGTCGTCGACCAGGATGCCGATCACCAGCGTCAGCGACAGCAGCGTGATGACGTTCAGGCTGAAGCCCAGGAGCTGCATGACGAAGAAGGTCGGGATCAGGCTCAGCGGCATGGCCGTGGCCGCGATCGCGGTGGCGCGCCAGTTCTTCAGGAACAGGAAGACCACCAGCGCCGCCAGCGCCATCCCCTCCAACAGCACGTGGACGGTGGCCTCGTAGCTGGCGCGCGTCTGCGAGACGGTGGACACGACCTGGGTGAAGGTGACGTCGGGGTGCGCCTTGGCGAGGTCCGCGATGGCGGCCACCGCGCGCGCCTCGACCGCCACGTCGCTGGCGTCGCGGGTCTTGTTCACCTGGAAGGCCACGGCCGGCCGGTTGTCCAGCCGGGCGAACCCCCGCTGCTCGGCCGAGCCGTCGCCGACCTCCGCCACGTCGGCCAGACGCACGTAGCGGCCGGGGACGGGGATCACCACCTCGCGCAGCTTCTCGACGGTCGCCGCCTGGCCGATGACGCGGACCGTCTGCTCCTGCCCGCCCACCCCGGCTCGGCCGCCCGCCTCGTCGGTGTTGAACTGGTAGAGCGCCGCGTTCACCTGCGGCGCCGTCACGCCGAACGCGCGCATCCGCATCGGATCGAGCGTGACGTTGATCTCGCGGTCGATCCCGCCGACCCGGGCGACCTGCGCCACCCCCGGCTGCGCCTGCAGCGCGCGGCTGACGGTGTCGTCCACGAACCAGGACAGGTCCTGCGGGGCCATCTTCGGCGAGGAGACGGCATAGGTGAGGATGGGGGCGGAATCGATGTCGACCCGCTGCACCCGCGGCGGGTCGATGCCGGGCGGCAGGTTGACGCGTACCTGGTCGATGGCGGTGCGGACGTCGTCCGTCGCCTTCTGCATGTCGGTGCCCAACTCGAACTCGATCGAGGTGGAGGACGCGCCCAGCGACACGTTGGACGAGATGTGCTTGACGCTGGAGATGCCGGCGATGGCGTTCTCCACCGGCCGCGTGACCTGGGTCTCCATCTGCGCGGGCGCCGCCCCGCTCTGGGTGACGGTGACGCTCACCACCGGGAGCGAGATGTTCGGATATTCCTTGATCGGCAGCTGCCCGTAGGCGAGCAGCCCCGCCAGCGTCAGCGCCGCGAACAGGATGGCGACGGGGATCGGATTCCGAATCCCCCAGGCGGAGACGCGGAACTTCATGCGCCCGCCGCCCCGCCCGGCGCGGGCCGCGGGCGGACCCTGTCGCCGTCGAGCACGAAGGCGCCCCCGCCAAGCAGCACCCGCGTCCCCGGGGCCGGCCCCTGCACCAACTCGACCAGCCCGCCCGAGCGCGCGCCCGTCTTCACCGGCGAACGGTGGGCGCGGTCGTCAGGTCCCAGCGTCATCACGTAGGCGCCGTCGGCGTCGAATCGAACCGCGCTCTCCGGCGCGACCGCGGCCGTGCGGGAGGCGTCGGCGAAGGTGGCGCGCGCGAAGCCGCCGGGCCGCAGGTCCGGCCGCACCGGCAGCGTCACGCGGGCGTGGCCGAGCTTGGTCTGCTGGTCCACCTCGGGACTGACGAGGCGGACCACGCCGTCGACCGCGGTCCCCGAGGGCAGGCCCACCTGCGCATGGTCGCCGGCCTTGATGCGGCCGAGCTCGGCCTCCGGCACCTCCGCGTTCAGCTCCACGATGCCGCCTCGGGCGAGGCGGAACATGGTCATGGCGGGCGTGGGGACATCGCCGGGGCGGACCGTGCGGTCGAGCACGACGCCGCCCACCGGCGCGCGCACCGTCATCAGCCGTTCGCGGGTCAGAAGATCGTCGAGCTGCGCCTGGGCCGCGGCGGTGGCCGCGGCGGCGCTGCGGGCGGCCATGCGCCGCTCCACGATCTGCTCCTGCGGGAGCACGCCCTGGTTGTCCAAACCCTTCACCCGGTCCGCCTCGGCCTGGGCGCGCTCGCCGGCGACCTTCTGCTGGTTCACCACCGCCCGCTGCTGGGCGACCTGGGCGCGAAGCAGGGTGTCGTCGAGCCGGGCCAGGGGTTGCCCCGCGGCCACGTGCGCGCCCTGGTCGACCAGCACCTGCGAGACACGGTAGCCGCTGAGCTCGGTGTTCACCGCCGCCTCCTCCCGGCTGACGAGGAGGCCGGACGCCTCCAGCCCACCCTTCAGCGGCTGCAGGGTGACGGTCGTGACGGAGACCGCCGGCGGCGTGGGGGCCGGACGCGCGACGGGCGCGCCCGCCTTGCAGCCGGCGAGGGTCGCGAAGAGCGCAAGCGCGACGGGGTGGGCGCGCTTCATCGCCGGGCTTCCTTCATATCCATGGGCGACCATCCGCCGCCCAGCGCCTGGAACAGGGTGGCGGCGTCGACCAGCGCGGCGATCTGCGCCGAGGTCAGGTTGGCGCGCGCCGTGCGCCAGCTGCGCTCGGCGTCGAGCAGGGTCGTGAGGTCCGACAGGCCCAGGTCGTAGCCCTTGCGCTTGGCGTCGAACGCGAAGCGGGCGCGTTCGACAGCCTCCTGCAGCCGCGCCACCCGCACCCGGTCGCCCGCCAAGGTGGAGAGGCCCGTCTCCGCGTCACGATAGGCGTTCTGCACCGTGATCTCGTAGGCGTTCACCGCCTCCTCGCCTCGCGCGCGCTGGCCTCGGATCGCCGCCAGGAGGCGCGGGCGGTCGAGCACGGGCAGCACCGCGTTCAGACCGACCGACCAGATCGAGGTGGTCGAGGCGTAGCTGCCCGTGGTCTTTGCGTAGGAGCCGCCGGGCGCCAGGCTGAAGGTCGGGAACAGCGCCAGCCGGTCCAGCTTCAGCGTGTCGGTCGCCGAGCGCAGGCGCATCTCGTCGCGGCGCACGTCGGGGCGGCGGCGCAGGAGCTCGCCCGGCGTCACCTCGGGCGGTGAAGGCGGCGGGGCGGAGACGGGCTCGATCACCAGGCTCGAGGAGGGCGCGCCGCCCCGGCCGAGCAAGGCCAGCAGCGACCGGCGGGCGCCGGTGGTGGCCGCGTCCAGTCGTGCGACCTCCGCCTGCGCGGTGGAGGCGTCCACCTGCAGGCGCGCGGCGTCGCTGGTGGAGGTGAGCCCCCTGTCGGCGGAGAGCTGCGCGCTCTTCGCCAGATCTCCCGTGATCCGGGCCGTGTCGCGGGCGTCCTGCGCCTGGATGGCGTAGCCGCGCGCCTGGAAAAGTCCCGTGGCCACGTCGCGCGCCAGCACCGCGCGGGTGGCTTCAGCGTCGAAGCGGGCGGCGGCCACGTCGGCGTTCGCGGCTCCGGCGGCGACGCGACGGCGACCGAACACGTCGAGCTCGTAGGACACGTCGAACTGGGCCGCGTAGGTGTTCAGCTGGCCGCTCGGCGTGAGGAAGGCGCTTCCGAGGCCCGACGCGCCCGTTGAGCCGGCGCCCGCCGTCCCCGTCCCTGCCCCAGCGTCGCCGCCGGTGGTGGTTCCCACTCCGCCCGTGGCGACGCCGAAGCCGCCGTAGGTCTGATCGGTATGCTGGGTCTGGGCCGAGCCCTGGATGTTCCCCTGCGGCAGGTAGGTCGACAGGGTCTGCGCCCGCTGCGCCCGCGCCTCCTGCACCCGCTGCAGCGCCTGCCGGGCGGTCGGCGCATTGGCCAGCGCCTCCTCGACCAGCGCCGTGAGCTGGGGGTCGTCGAAGAGCGTCCACCAGCGGTCCAGCGCGACGGGCTGCAGCGCCGGGTCCGCGGCGACGGCGGCCTCGAACCGGCCCGGCACGGCGGTGCGGGGCGCCGACAGGGGCGTCGACGCGCACCCCGCCAGGCTCGCGGCGGCGAGGCTCAGGACGAACGGGAGCGTGCGCGGTCGAAGCGGAAGGGGCGGCAAGGGGAGGCCCAGACTCGGGAGTTTCGTCGTATCCGGTCTGAATCGCGGTGAAAAGTTACGGCTACGTCACACCCGTTCGGTCGTCGGCCGGCCAAGCCGCAGCCAAGCGGCTTCTTGTCTTCCGCATCGACGCCGCCGGCGTTTCACCCCATGGAGGGGCAACCGTCGCCGTCCACTTCCGTTCAGCCCGCACGTGAGCCCGCCTCCTCCCGCCATCACCAGCGTCTCGCCCGAGGCGGCCGTCGCGACCGACGTCGCACCGGCCGTCGAGAGCCCGCGCGGGCCGATCGCCGCGCCGCGGGCGGCGGGGTCGCGGCTGGTGCCGCTGGCCGTTGCGAGCGCGCTGTTCATGGAGTTCGTGGACTCCACCGCGCTCTCGACCGCGCTGCCGACCCTGGCGCGCGCCTTCCACAGCGATCCCGTTCACCTGAAGCTGGCCCTGACCAGCTATCTCCTGGCGCTGGCGGTGTTCGCGCCGGCGAGCGGGTGGGTGGCGGACCGCTTCGGCGCGCGTCGCGTGTTCCTGATCGCCATGGGCGCCTTCCTGGCGGGCTCGATCGCCTGCGCGATGTCGCACTCGCTGGCGCAGCTCGTCGCCGCGCGCATCCTGCAGGGCGCGGGCGGGGCGATGATGACGCCGGTCGGGCGGCTGATCGTGGTGGGCACCGCGCCGCGCGAGCGGCTCGTGGCGGCGATGGCGTGGTTCACCACCCCGGCGCTGGTGGGTCCGCTCGTCGGCGCGCCGCTGGCCGGACTGATCCTGGGCGTGGCGGACTGGCCCTGGATCTTCCTGATCAATGTGCCCGTCGGCCTCTTGGGCATGGCGGCGGTCGCGCGCTTCGTGCCCGTCATCAAGGAGGCCTCGCCCGGGCGTTTCGACATCTGGGGCTTCGTCATGTCGGCCGTCGCGATCACCGCCGTCGTGGTGCTAGCCGAGACGGGCGGGGTGCCCGTGCCGCTCTGGGCTCAGCTGGGGCTCGGCGCGCTGGCCGCCGCCAGCCTGACGCTGTTCGTCCGCCACGCCCTGCGCACCGAGCGGCCGATCCTCAACCTGCGGCTCCTGGGCGTGCGAACCTTTCGAGCCAGCCTGGTGGGGGGCACGCTGGTGCGGCTGGGGATCGGCGCGACGCCCTTCCTCACGCCCCTGCTGCTGCAGGTCGGGCTCGGCTGGAGCCCGGTGAAGGCAGGGCTGGTGACCATCGCCACGGCGGTGGGCGCCATGGCGCAGAAGCCCTTTTCCGCGCCGCTGATCCGCCGTTTCGGTTTTCGTAGCGTGCTGATCGCCTCGGTCCTGCTTACCTCGGTGCTGACTGCGATTCCCGGCTTCTTCCGCGTCTTCACGCCCATCCCGCTGATGGTGCTGGTCATGGGCGCGGGCGGGTTCATCCGCTCGATGCAGTTCACCGGCGCCAACACCATCGCCTATGCCGACGTGCCCAAGACGCAGGTGAGCCAGGCCTCCACCCTCGCCACCGTCACCCAGCAGATCGGCATGAGCTTCGGCGTCAGCTTCGGCGCGCTGAGCCTGCACCTGGCGCGGGGCGGCGCGGGCGCGCAGCTGACGCCGCAGAGTTTCGTGCTGCCCTTCCTGCTGGTGGGGGCGACGACGCTGCTGGCCGTCCCCATCTACTGGCGTCTCGACCCGCAGGCGGGCGCAGGCATCAGCGGACGATGAGCGACGGCGGGTGACTCCTCGGGGTCGCCTCGCTATACCCGCCCCGCAAAATGGAGGCTCCGCATGGAGATTCGCGAAGGGCTCACCTTCGACGACGTTTTGCTCGAACCCGGCCCGTCCGACGTTCTTCCCGCGTCCGCGAACACGACGACCCGCTTCACCCGCGAGGTGAAGCTGAACATCCCGCTGGTGTCCTCGGCCATGGACACCGTGACCGAAAGCCGGCTGGCCATCGCCATGGCCCAGGCCGGCGGCATGGGCATCATCCACCGCAACCTCGACACCGCCGAACAGGCCGAACAGGTGCGCGAGGTGAAGCGCTACGAGAGCGGCATGGTGATCAACCCGATCACCATC
>CAZZZR010000085.1:0-9687 GCA_964658605.1 uncultured Caulobacter sp.
TGGCCGGCACCAGCATTGCCGTTGCCGCCGGTCCCACCCGAGCCCCCCGGACCACTGCCGGCGCTGCTACCGTTGCTACCGCCGTTGCGGGCACCTCCACCAGCGTTTCCGGTCCCGCCGGGACCGCTGCCGTCCTGATGGCCGCCGGCGCCCTGCCCTGAAGCGCCGCCCACCATGCCATGGCCGTTCCGAGCGCCACGGCCGCCCGCTCGCGGTTCAGGCCGCGAGCGGCTGCTCCAGCCGGTCGAGCATCTCGCGCGGGCAGACCTGGACGAAGCGGCCGACGGCCGCGCTCCAGTCCGACAGCAGGTCGGCGGCGCGGGGGCTGCCCGTCTCGGCGAGGTGGCGCTCGACCAGCGACCGCAGCCGCTCCTCCCAGAACGGCGAGGCGACCGGGGCGGCGACCACGCTGTCGGGGTTGAGGCGGTCCTGCAGCCGGCCGTCCTGATCCAGCACCCAGGCCATGCCGCCGGTCATGCCTGCGGCGAAGTTGGGGCCGACCTCGCCCAGGACTGCCGCCTCGCCGCCGGTCATGTACTCGCAGCCGTTGGCGCCGCAGCCCTCTATGACGGTCGTCGCGCCGGAGTTGCGCACCGCGAACCGCTCGCCGGCCCGGCCGGCCGCGAACAGGAAGCCGCTGGTCGCGCCGTAGAGAACCGTGGAGCCGATCAGCGCCTGCGCGCCGGGGTCGGTCAGGTGCGGCGAGGGGCGGATGGCCAGCACCGCTCCGGACAGGCCCTTTGCGACGTAGTCGTTCGCCTCGCCCACCAGCTCGATGCGCAGGCCCTGCGCGCCGAAGGCCGCCAAGCTCTGCCCCGCCGAGCCGCGCAGCTGCACCGTCAGCCGCCCGTCCGCCAGCCCCGCCTTGCCGAACCGGCGCACGATGGCGGAGGAGACGCGGGCGCCGATGGCCCGCTGGGTGTTCCGCACCGCGTAGCTGAGCTGCATCTTCTCGCCGCGCTCGAACAGGGCGGCGGCGTCCTTCAGGATGTCCTCGTCCAGCGAAGGAGGCACGGGCGTGCGGGCGCGGGGGTAGGGCGGCGGCTGCGCGGTGGGGTCGGCGCGGACCAGCAGCGGGTTGAGGTCCAGGTCGTCCAGGTGCTCGGCCCCTCGGGAGACCTGGGTGAGGAGGTCGGTGCGGCCGACGATCTCCTGCAGGGTGCGGTAGCCCAGGCTGCTGAGGATCTCGCGCACCTCCTCCGCCACGAAGGTGAAGAGGTTGACCACCTTCTCCGGGCTGCCGGTGAACTTGGCCCGCAACGCCTCGTCCTGCGTGCAGACCCCGACCGGGCAGGTGTTGGAGTGGCACTGGCGCACCATCAGGCAGCCGACCGCGATCAGGCTGGCGGTGCCGATGCCGAACTCCTCCGCCCCCATCAGGGCGGCGACGACGATGTCGCGGCCGGTGCGCATGCCGCCGTCGGCCCGCAGGGTCACGTGGTCGCGCAGGTTGTTCAGCGTCAGCACCTGGTGCGCTTCCGAGAGCCCCAGCTCCCACGGCGCGCCCGCGTACTTGATCGAGCTCTGCGGCGAGGCGCCTGTCCCGCCCACGTTGGAGGAGATCAGGATGGTGTCGGCCTTGGCCTTCGCCACCCCCGCCGCCACCGCGCCGATGCCGGAGCGCGCGACCAGCTTCACCGTGACCTTGGCCTCGGGGTTGATCTGCTTCAGGTCGTAGATGAGCTGCGCCAGGTCCTCGATCGAATAGATGTCGTGGTGCGGCGGGGGCGAGATCAGGGTCACGCCCTCGGTGGCGTGGCGCAGGCGGGCGATCAGGCTCGTGACCTTGAAGCCGGGCAGCTGGCCGCCCTCGCCGGGCTTGGCGCCCTGGGCGACCTTGATCTCGATCTCGCGGCACTGGTTCAGGTATTCGGCCGTGACGCCGAAGCGGCCCGAGGCGATCTGCTTGACCGCGCTGTTGGCGTTGTCGCCGTTCGGCAGGGGTGCGTAGCGCTCCGGCACCTCGCCGCCCTCGCCCGAGACCGAGCGGGCGCCGATGCGGTTCATGGCCACGTTCAGGACGCCGTGCGCCTCGGGGCTCAGCGCGCCCAGGCTCATGCCGGGGGTGAGGAAGCGCTGGCGCAGGCCATTGACGCTCTCCACCTCGTCCAGCGGCAGGGCGGGGCGGTCGCTACGGAACTCCAGGAGGTCGCGGAGCGCGATGGGGCGCTCCGGCTTCATCATGTCGCTGAACGCCTTGTAGGCGGTGTAGTCGCCCCGATCGCAGGCCGCCTGCAGGGTGTGGATGGCGGTCGCCTCGAAGGCGTGCGCCTCGCCCCGGCGGCGCTGGCGGTAGAAGCCGCCGACCGGGAGCGGCGCGGCGTCCGCGTCCCAGGCGCGGGCGTGGACCAAGGCGACCTCGCTCTCGATGCCCGCCAGGCCGATGCCGGAGATGCGCGACGTCATGCCGGGGAACAGCTCGGCGACCAGCGCGCGGGACAGGCCCACGGCCTCGAAGTTGTAGCCGCCGCGGTAGGCCGAGATGACGCTGATGCCCATCTTGCTGAGGATCTTCAGCAACCCCGCTTCGATCGCCGCGCGGAAGTTCAGGCACACGTCGCGCAGGCTGAGGTCGCCGCACAGGCCCCGCTCCAGCCGGTCCTGGAAGCTCTCCTGCGCCAGGTAGGCGTTCACCGCGGTGGCGCCCACCCCGATCAGGACCGCGAAGCCATGCGTGTCCAGCGCTTCCGCCGAGCGCACGATCAGCGACACGTAGCTGCGCAGGCCCTTGGCCACCAGGAAGCTGTGCACCGCCCCCGCCGCCAGGATCATGGGCATGCCGATCCGGTCCGGCCCGGACGCCTCGTCGGTGAGCACGATCTGCGAGCGGCCGGAAAGGGCCGCCTCTTCGGCTTCCGCCCGGATCCGGTCGAGCGCCGCCTTCAGCGTCGCGCCGTCCGCAACGCCCGCCTTCGGCTTGTCGTGCGTGCAGTCCAGCACCGCGATGTTGGCGGGGCCGATGAAGGCCGTGATCCGCTCGTACATGCCGGTGGTGAGCACGGGGCTCTCCAGCACGTAGACGTCGGCCTGGGTCTCGTCCTCGGCCAGGATGTTGCCGAGGTTCTTGAACCGCGTCTTCAGGCTCATCACCGCCGACTCCCGCAGGGGGTCGATCGGCGGGTTGGTCACCTGGGCGAAGTTCTGGCGGAAGTAGTGGGCCAGCGGCCTGTACTCCTTCGACAGCACCGCCAGCGGGGTGTCGTCGCCCATCGAGCCGATCGCCTCCTTGGCCTGCTCGGCCATGGGGCTGAGGATCAGCTCCAGCTCCTCCACCGTCAGTCCCGCGGCCACCTGCCGTCGCCGCAGCTCCTCCGCGCCGAAGCGGCGGGGCTCGGGGCCGGGACCGATCTTGTCCTCGAGCGCAACCACGTTCCCGAGCCACTGGGCGTAGGGGTGCGCCTGCGCCAGCCTGTCGGTGATCTCCCGCTCGCCGTAGAGGCGTCCCTCGTCCAGGTCGACGGCGATCATGCGGCCGGCGGTGATGTGGCTCTTGGAGACCACGCGCCCGTCAGGGAAGCCGCTCATCCCCGCTTCGGACCCCACGATCAGGAGCCCGTCGTCGGTGACGGCGACGCGGAGCGGACGCAGGCCGTTCCTGTCCTTGCCCGCCACCACCCAGCGCCCGTCGGTGGCGCAGACCGCGGCCGGCCCGTCCCACGGCTCCATCACCGCGTTGCCGTAGGCGTAGAGCGCCTGGTGGCTCTCCGGCATGTGCGGGCTCTGCGCCTCGGGCATCAGCAGCGCCTTGGCCATGGGCGCCGAGCGGCCGGCGCGGACCAACACCTCCCACACGTTGTCCAGCGCCGCGGAGTCCGAGCCGTCGCGCTGGATCACTGGCTTCACGTCCTCCGGCCGGTCGCCGAAGGCGGAGGCGGCCATGCGGATCTCGTGGCTCTTCATCCAATTCACGTTGCCGCGCAGCGTGTTGATCTCGCCGTTGTGCGCCAGCATCCGGAACGGCTGGGCCAGCCGCCATTCGGGAAAGGTGTTGGTGGAGTAGCGCTGGTGGAAGATCGCCACGGCGGACTCGAAGCGCTCGTCCTTCAGGTCGGGATAAAAGGCGTCGATCGACTCGGCCAGGAACATGCCCTTGTAGACCAGCGACCGCGCCGAGAGGCTGCAGACGTAGAAGCTGAGGCCCGCGCTCGCCGCCGCCTTCTCCATGCGCTTTCGGCACAGGAACAGCGCCCGCTCCAGCGCCTCTCCCTCCACGCCCGGGGGCGCGGCGAGCAGGATTTGCTCGATCTCCGGGCGGGTGGCGACCGCCTTCTCGCCGATCACCGAGGTGTCCACCGGCGTCTGCCGCCACCCGTAGATGTAGAAGCCCGCGTTCAGCACCTCCTGCTCGACGAGCGTGCGGCAGCGCTCCTGCGCGTCCAGGTCGGTGCGGGGGAGGAAGATCTGGCCGACCGCGATGGCGCCGGGGCGCAGCGCGTGGCCGGTGCGCTCGACCTCCTGGGCGAAGAAGCCCTGCGGCACGCCCACCATGATCCCCGCGCCGTCGCCCGTCTTGCCGTCGGCGTCGACCGCGCCCCGGTGCCAGACGGCCTTGAGCGAGCGGATGGCCAGCTCCACCACCTCCCGCCGCGGCTGGCCGTCGATGGCGCAGACGAGGCCGACGCCACAGGCGTCGCGCTCGGAGTCCGGCTCGTAGGCGTGGCCCGCGACGAGGCGGTCGCGCATGGCTTCGTAGGAGAGGGTCACGCAGCGTCTCCCATCAGCCGCGAGGGCCAGCCCATGCGGACGAGGAGGCCGTCCGGCCCGTTCACCGCGAACTCGTACAGTCCCCACTCGCGGTGGCGCAGCACGCCGCCGGGGCGGATCACGAGGTCCTGCACCCGCGCTTCGACCTCGGCCACGCGCGGCGTGCGGATGAAGACGCCGAAGGGGTTGTGCTCCGCCGGCACGTTCCAGGGCGGCGCGCCCGCCTGCACAAGGTGCACCTCGCAGCCGTCCCAGCCGCGCATGATGACGTATTCGTCGACGTCGTTGAGCCGCTCGAAGCCGAGCCGCGACCAGAACGGAATCGCGCCTTTCAGATCGTTGGACGGCACGATGGCGAAGGCGCCGACGCTGGGGGTGTCGTCAGCCACGCCCGTCACTCCGCCGCGATCTTCGCCGACGCGAGCGCGCGCTGCTCCAGCCAGCGGTGGATGGCCTCGGCGGCGTCCATGCCGTCCTTCACCGCCCAGACCACCAGGCTCGCGCCGCGCACGATGTCGCCGCCGGCGAACACGCCTTCCAGCGTGGTGGTGAAGGTTCCGCGCGGAATGCGCAGCGAGCCGTGGGGCGTCACGGCGAGGTCGGGAGCGTCGAACGCCTCGGGCAGATCCTCGGCGTCGAAGCCCAGCGCCTTGATCACGAGGTCGGCGGGGCGGGTTTCGGTCCGGCCGGGCACCGGCTCCGGCGCGCGGCGGCCGCCGCTGTCGGGGGCGCCCAGCTTCATGCGTTGCACCGTCACGCCGTCGGCGCGCAGGCCGCCCGAGACCGCTGCGGGGGAGGCGAGCCAGTCGAAGCTGACGCCCTCCTCCTCCGCATGGGCGACCTCCCGGGCCGAGCCCGGCATGTTCTCGCGGTCGCGGCGGTAGAGGCAGGTGACCTCGGCGGCGCCCTGGCGCACGGCGGTGCGCACGCAGTCCATGGCCGTGTCGCCGCCGCCCACCACCACCACGCGCTTGCCGCGCGCGTTCAGCGCCTCGGGCGGCTCGCCGTCGCCGAGGCCCGCGCGGTTCGACGCGATCAGGAAGTCGAGCGCCTTCGTCACGCCCTCTGCGCCGGAGCCGGGGCAGGACAGCTCCTTGGCCTTGTAGACGCCCGTGGCCACGAACACCGCGTCGTGCTTGGCGCGCAGGTCGGCGAAGCCCACGTCGCGCCCGACCTCGCAGTCCAGGCGGAACACCACGCCGCCCTCGGCCAGCCGCTCCACCCGCCTCGCCACCACCGCCTTGTCCAGCTTGAAGCCGGGGATGCCGTAGGTGAGGAGGCCGCCCGCCCGGTCGTGCCGGTCGTAGACGGTGACGAGGTAGCCCTTCGACTTCAGCACGTCCGCCGCCGAAAGGCCGGCCGGTCCCGCGCCCACGATGCCGACCGACTCCCCCCGCTCCCTCGCCGGGCGGATCGGAGCCACCCAGCCTTCAGCCCACGCTAGGTCGGAGAGGTAGCTCTCCACCGCCCCGATGGTGACGGTGCCGAAACCCGCCTGCTCGACCACGCAGCTGCCTTCGCACAGCCGGTCCTGCGGGCAGATGCGGCCGCAGACTTCCGGCAAGGCGCTGGTGGCCTGGCTGAGCTCGTAGGCCTCCCGCAGCCGTCCCTCGGCCGTCAGCCGGAGCCAGTCGGGGATGTCGTTATGGAGCGGACACTTGTTCTGACAGAAGGGCACGCCGCACTGGCTGCAGCGGCTCGACTGCGTCTCCGCCTCGGCAGCGGCGAAGCCGGCATAGATCTCGCCGAAGTCGTGCGTACGCGCGTCCGCCCGCCGCTTGTTGGGCGTCTCGCGCGGCGTCACCGCGAACTTCAGCAGGCGCTCGGCCATGATGCTCCCCGCGCCGCCGTTGCGGAGGCCTTATGGAGGCATGATCTTGCCGTGCAAAGAGGACGGTCCTGTCTCGGGACTTATCTCAGCCGGTTTGTTCGGGTTGGCCGAAACCGCGTTTGCGCCCGTCGTCAAATGGTCCACTTCCGGGATCGCCGGCGTTGTGGCCTTCGGGCTGAGCGAACTGCCCTCCGTTGCGGAAGCGCCAGAGGTAGGTCGGTAGAACCGACTCCAGCGTCGTCGGCTCGACGCCCAGGTCAGCGAGCCCCGGCGCGCCCGCGGCGGCCACGTTGTCGGACTTGAGCAACTCCACCTGGTCGCGGGTGAGGGGCGGCTTGAGCCCGATCCTGGCGACGCCCTGGAGCACGGCGCCCATGGCTTGCGCCACGGGAAACGGGATCGGCACGAGCGCCCGGGAGCGCTGGATGTGGTGGAGCATGATCTCCATCAGGTCGCGGAAGCTGTACACCCCTGGGCCGCCCAGCTCGTAGATGCGACCGCGGGCGTCCGGCGATCCCAGGGCGGCCGCGACCGCCGCGCCCACGTCCCCGGCGTAGACGGGCTGGAACCGAGTCCTTCCGCCGCCGACCAACGGCAGCGCGGGGGCCAGCGCGGCCATGGCGGCGAAGCGGTTGAAGAAGTCGTCCTCCGGTCCGAACACGATGGACGGCCGCAGCACCGCGGCGTCGGGGACGGCGGCGCGCACGGCGGCCTCGCCGGCGGCCTTGGTGCGGGCGTAGACGGAGCGCGAGTGGGTGTCCGCGCCGATGGCCGACAGGTGCACGAAGCGCGTCACCCCCTGCGCGGCCGCGGCGCGCGCGATGGCGTCGGCGGCGGCGGCCTGGACCGCCTCGAAGGTCTGGCGGCCGGACTCCGACAGGATGCCCACGAGGTTCACCACGGCCTCGGCCCCGGTCGTCGCGCGGGCCACCGCGGCGGCGTCGGTGACGTTGCAGGCCGCCAGCTCGATCTGGCCGACGTCGCCCATCACCTTCAGCTCGGGTGCGCGGTTGGGGTTGCGCGCGGCGACCCGGACGCGCCAGCCGGCCCGGGCGAGCGCGCGCACGACGTAGCGGCCCACGAACCCCGTGCCGCCGAACACCGTCACCAGACCCTGCATCACGCCCTCCGTCCGCCTCGGCGAACCGGCCGTGGCGTTAGAGGAACGCGCAGGCGCACGCAACGCGCCCCCGACGTCGGCCCGCGACGTCAGGACGACTCGGCCTCCGCCGGGCCCGCGGCGGCCGCCAGCACCCGAACGACCCGCAGGATGAGGGCGTGCTGCGCCGGGTCGGTGCCGCGCAGCAGGCTCGCGATCTTGCGGCTTTCGGTGCTGTCGCCCAGCTCCTCGAAGCCGAACGGCGTCGCCTGCTCGGCGACGCCCGTCGGGCGGCCTGCGAACCCTTCGAAGAAGGCGGCCACGGGCACGCCGAGCGCTTCGGATGTGAGGAACATCAGCGCGGCTGGAAAGGCCGCGCCCTGCTCGTACTTCGATACGGCCTGGCCGGAGGTGTGGCCCATGGTCTGCGCCAGGGCCCGCAGCGACAGGCCCCGTTCCTGGCGCAGCTTGCGGAGCCGCAGCCCGACGTGCGTATCGATGTCAGTGGCCTGCCGGCTTCTGGCCTGTCCCATGCGCGGCCTCATAGTGCGGCAGGGTAGCAGTGGCCAGCGCACTCCTCGCCCGGTTGCATTTGGTCGCACCCGGCCCGCCTTTCGTCGCCTGGGACGCGAGGCGGGGCCGTGATCAGAGGCGGCCGTTGACCCCTCCGGCGTTCTTCCCTAGAGGGTGCGCCCTCGCGCGATCCGGCGTATCCGGCGGGTCGGGCCCAGGTGGCGGAATTGGTAGACGCGCTGGCTTCAGGTGCCAGTGGCTTAACGGCCGTGAAGGTTCGAGTCCTTTCCTGGGCACCACGGGTCTCCTCAGCGGAGGTCGCGTGGCGCGAAGCGGCGCTTGGCGCCGTGCTGACCCACGAGGGCCTCGCCTTGGACGCAGCCCTCGGTCCATCATGCGGATGCCGCTGCACCGCCGGAGTCCGATGACCGTCTTCGTCCATACCGGCGACCTGCCCGCAGACGTCGCCTTCGGCCGGGCCGTGGCGGTCGATTCCGAGACCATGGGCCTGCGGCTGGGCCGCGACCCGCTCTGCCTCGTCCAGCTGTCGGACGGCCGGGGCGACGCGCACCTCGTGCAGTTCGACCGCGCCACCTACGACGCGCCGAACCTGAAGCGGCTGCTCACCGATCCCGCCGTGCTGAAGCTGTTCCACTTCGGCCGGTTCGACATCGCCATGTTCCAGCTGCACCTGGGCGTCACCACCGCCCCCGTCTATTGCACCAAGATCGCCTCGAAGCTGGCGCGCACCTACACGGACCGCCACGGGCTGAAGGACATCCTGAAGGAGCTCCTGGGCGTCGACGTCTCCAAGGCCCAGCAGTCCAGCGACTGGGGACAGACGGCGCTCAGCCCCGAGCAGCAGGCCTACGCCGCCTCCGACGTGCTGCACCTGCACGCCCTGCGCGAGAAGCTCGACGCCATGCTGGCGCGCGAGGGCCGCACCGAGCTGGCGCAGGCGGCGTTCGACTTCCTGCCCTGGCGCTCCCGGCTCGACGTCGCGGGCTGGGAGGACGTCGACATCTTCGCGCACAGCTAGGCGCCGCAGCCTTGCGGCCCCTTCGTCCCATCGAGAGCCGCCGCCCGGCGACGGAGGCCGCCGCCGCGCTCGCGCGGGAGGCCGCCGTGCGGGCGCGCCGGCGCGAGGGCCTGCGCCGCCGCTCGATCGTGGTGCGGGTGCTGCGGGTCGTGACCCCGCTGGCGATGGCGGTGCTCGCCGCGGTGCTCGTAGGCTGGGTGGTGGGGCGCTCGCGCCGCAACCACGCCGCGCCCACCCCCGCGGCGGTGAGCATCCATATGTCGAACCCGCGCTTTCTGGGCCGCGACTCCCGCGGGCGCCCCTACGTGCTGACCGGGCAGACGGCGGTGCGCGACGCGCACGACGAGCACCTGGTCCGCCTGACCTCACCGCGCCTGAGCCTGGAGTCGCAGCCGGGCGTTGCGTTCGTCGTCACCGGCCGCGACGGGGTGTACCGCGACGACACCCATAAGCTGACGCTCACAGGCGACGTGGCCGTCGACGACGGCCGCAACAACCACT
>CAZZZR010000086.1:0-9446 GCA_964658605.1 uncultured Caulobacter sp.
GCGGAGACCTGTTGAGCGGCGGCAACGGCCAGGACCATATCCAGGGCGATAGCGGCAACGACACGATCGATGGCGGCGCGGGCGAGGACGTGCTGCGTGGCGGCGGCGACCATGATTTCGTGATGGGCGGCGACGGCGCAGACACGCTGACGGGAGGTCCCGGCAGCGACAGCCTCGACGGCGGCGCCGGGTCGGACGTGGCGACCTACACCCACGCCAGCGGCGCCTACCTCGTGCACATGGACATGGCGGCCGGGACGGTGGCCGGCGGCCCGGACGTGTCCACCGACCACCTGACCTCGGTGGAGACGGTGAGCTTCCTCGACGGCACGCTGAACTTCGATCCCGACAGCGCCGCGGCCGAAGTCTACCGCATGTACGAGACCGCGCTCGGCCGCGCCCCCGACTTCTACGGCGAGACCTACTGGACCGACCAGCTCGAGCACGGCCTGACGCTGCAACGCTTCGCCGTCCTCGTCACTTCAGGCGCGGAGTTCCAGGCCGCCTACGCCGGCGCCACGGACGAGCAGTTCGTGGAGCGCCTCTACGAGGTCGCCGTGCACCGGGAGGCCGATCCGAGCGGCTTGCAGACCTTCACCAGCGAGTTGGACACGGGGACCGTCACCCGCGCGCAGCTGGTCGAGCTGTTCTCGGAGTCCGACGAGCAGAGGGCCGTGACCGCCGACGGGATCGCCCATGGCCTCTGGACGCCCGACCCGGTCTACGACGACGTCGAGTTCGTCTACCAGGCCGCCTTCGGCCGCGCCGCCGACGAGGGCGGCCTCATCCACTGGGCGGACGCGATCGAGTCCGGGCAGATCGACCTGCACGACCTCGTCGTCATCGCCACCCAGTCGCAGGAGTTCCTCGACGCCACCCAGGGGCTGAACCACGGGCAGCTGGTCGACTACCTGTACGAGACGGGCCTCGGCCGCGCCCCCGATCCGGGCGGCCGCGCCTACTACGTCGCCGCGCTGGACGCCGGGCACAGCGTCGCAGACCTCGTGGAGGCGTCTGCGGAGGGGAACGAGCTGCACGCCCTGATCGAGCCTCGGCTGGCCAACGCCGACTGGTTCGTCACCTGAGTTCCCCCGCGCGCGGGCTCAGGCCGCGCGCCGGTCCGGATCTCGGGCGGAGGCGGCGGACGGCGCGAGCAGACGCCGCAGCGGCTCGGCGGCCATGGGGCGCCCCAGCAGGAAGCCCTGAATCTGGTCGCAGCCGACGCGCTTCAGTTCGCGCAGCTGCCCGGGCGTCTCTACGCCTTCGGCCGTCGTCGACATGCCGAGGCTCTGCGCCAGCGTGGTCACGGCGCGGATGATGGCGAGCGAGCCCTTGTCGCCCGGCAGGTCCTTCACGAAGGCGCGGTCGATCTTGATCTTGTCGAAGGGGAAGCGGCGCAGGTAGCTGAGCGAGGAGAAGCCGGTGCCGAAGTCGTCCAGCGCGATGCGGCAGCCCAGCGTCTTCAGCTGGTGGAGCACCCGCAGGTTGGCCTCGTCGTCCTGCAGCAGCACGCTCTCGGTGATCTCCAGCTCCAGCCGGTCGGCGCGCAGGCCCGAAGCGCCCAGCGCCGACGTCACCGCCCGCGCCAGCCGCCGGTCGCGGAACTGGATCGGCGAGACGTTGACCGCGAGTCGCACATGGTCGGGCCACAGCGCGGCCTCCTCGCAAGCCGCGCGCAGCACCCATTCGCCCAGCGGCCGGATCAGGCCGATCTCCTCGGCCAGGCCGATGAACTCGCCAGGCGGCACGAGGCCGCGCTGGGGGTGGTTCCAGCGCACCAGCGCCTCGCACCCGCCCACGCGGTCGGCGGCGAGGTCGAACTGGGGTTGGAAGTGCAGCGTCAGCTCGCCGTGCTTGAGGGCGCGGCGCAGGTCGATCTCCATCCGGCGGCGCGCCTGCAGCTCGGCGTCCATCTCGGGCAGGAACATCTGATAGCGGCCTCGCCCCTGCGCCTTCGCGCGATATAGCGCCATGTCGGCGCGCTTCAGCAGCTCGTCGGGCTCGCGCCCGTCCTGGGGGTGGAGGGCGACGCCGACGCTGGCGCCGATCACCGCCTGCTGACCGCCGATCTCGTAGGGCTGCGAGAGGGTCTCGACGATGCGGGCCGCCAGCCGGCGCGCGGCATCGGGCGTCTCGACGCTCGCCTGCACGATGGCGAACTCGTCCCCGCCCAGCCGCGCCACCGCGTCCTCGACGCGGATGCACGCCCGCAGCCGCTCGGCGACCGCACCCAAGAGCGCGTCGCCCGCGCCGTGGCCCAGGGTGTCGTTCACCGCCTTGAAGTGGTCGAGGTCGATGCAGAACACCGCCGCCGGCGCGCCGTCGCGCGCGGCGGCGTCGACCGCCCCCTGCAGCTGGGCGCCGAACAGCGCGCGGTTGGAGAGGCCCGTGAGCGGGTCGTAGTGGGCCAGCCGCTCGATCCGCGCCTGCGCCTCGCGCCGGTCGGTGACATCCTCGGAGACGCAGAGCACCCAGCGCGCGGCGCCCGTCTCGTCGGCGACGGCGAGCTTGCGGGTGGAGAACCGGCGCTCCTCCCCGGTCTTGCGGCGCACCCGCTCCTCGACGAACAGCGCGTGGCCCGAGGCGCGCACCTGCCGGTCCTGCTCGGTGATGGCGGCGGCCTCTTCGGCGGGGAAGACCTCGCTGGCGTGGCGGCCGATCAACTCCTCGCGGGTGTAGCCCAGCAGTTCCTCGGCGGCGCGGTTGACCAGCAGGAAGCGGTCGTCGGCGGCCGACTTCACCGTCAGCATGGTGGGAATGTTCTCGACGACCGTGTCGATGAACAGCTTCTCGCGGGCGACGGCGGCGTGGGCGAAGCGCAGCTCCTCGGCGGCGATCTTCAGGTCGCCGGCGTTGCGCAGCGCCTGGTCGTTGACCACGCGCAGCAGGCTGAGCGCGGCGCCCACCCCGGCGTAGCGTCCGTCCTCGGTGACGATGAAGCCCTTGAGCAGGTCGGAGGCGCGCGCGGTGAGCGTGGCCGCGGTGAACTCGGAGATCGCGCGGTCCCCCTCCACCACCAGGGGATCGGTCTGCATCAGGAGCGAGATCGGGCGCCGCGCATAGAGGGCGCGGCCGTATTCGGACGCGATGCGCAGGAAGAAGGAGTGGCGCTCCACCAGCCCCAAGGGCCGCCCCTGCGGATCGACCACCGCCGCCAGCAGGCGGTCAGGCTCGGTCCGGAACACGTCGTAGATCACGTCCCCCAGGGTCTCCGGCGCGAACGGCGCCAGATCGACCGCGGCATGCCTCATCAACATCATGGATGCACTCTCCATGAGCCGCGAGAACCATGCCCGCGCCTAACGCGAAGCTAACCCGAAGCCGTGTGACAGCCGCCGCCTCTTTTTTCACAAAAGCTACACTGAACCGTCGTCGTTTCAGCGCGATGCGTCCGGCTTTTCAGGCGCTGCGCGAGGCGATCCAGCGGTCGATCACGCCGTCCAACACCGACAGCGGCATGGCGCCCGAAGTGAGGCCCGCGTCGTGGAAGGCGCGAATGTCGAACCGGGCGCCCAGGGACGACCTGGCCTTGTCGCGGTTCTTCAGCCAGTCGAGCTTGCCCACCATGTAGCCGCAGGCCTGGCCCGGCCAGACGCAGTAGCGCTCCACCTCCGTCTGGGCGCCGCTCTCGGGGTCGCCCAGGTGCTCGCTGTAGTAGGCGATGGCGCGTTCGCGGCTCCAGCGCTGGTCGTGCAGGCCGGTGTCGAGCACCAGCCGCACCGCGCGCAGCAAGGCGTCATGCAGGTAGCCGACGCGGCCGAAGGGATCGCCGTCGTACATCCCCATCTCCTCGGCCAGCTGCTCGGCATAGAGCGCCCAGCCTTCGACGTAGGCGTTGAAGCCCAGCGTCTGGCGGTAGAAGGGCAGCGGGGCCTCCTGTTGGATCGAGATCTGCAGGTGGTGGCCCGGGATCGCCTCGTGGAAGACGAGCGTCGGCAGCGTCCAGCTCGGCACTTCGGCCGTGTCGCGCAGGTTGATGTAGAAGGCGCCCGGGCGCGCGCCGTCCAGCGAGGCGTTGTTGTAGTAGCCGCCCGGCGCCCCCGCCTCGGTCGCTTTCGGCACGCGCTTGATCTGGACCGTAGCCTTGGGCAGCACGCCGAAATACTGCGGCAGCCGCGCCTGCACCGCCTGCACCTTCTGATTCAGGTCGGCGAGCAGCTTGGCCTTGCCGGCGTCGTCGTTGGGGTAGCGAAACTTGGGGTCGTCGAACATCGCGCGCAGGCGCTGGCCAGCCGTCCCCTGCGTCAGGCCCTGCGCGGAGGTTATCGCCAGGATACGCGCGGAGAGGTCGGCCACGAGGTCCAACCCGACCTTGTGCACCTGCTCCGGCGTCATGTCCGAGGAGGTCTGCGCCTTCAGCGAGGCGCGGTAGTAGTCGGCGCCGCCCGGCAGCCGCCACACGCCCGCGTCGTGCACCGCGCCCTTGCGCAGCCCGTTCACGAAGTCGATCTGGCGGTCGAGCGCGGGCAGGATGTTCGCCTCGTAGACGGCGGTGGCGGGGCGCTCCCAGTCGCCGGGAATGCCTGCCTCGCGCGCGCGGCGCACGACCGACTGCACCAGCGTCGCCTGCGACGCGGGCTGGTCGCGCAGCGCCTTTAGCTGCTCCAGCGTGCGGTCGATCACGAAGTCCGGCGGGCCGGCACCCCGCGCCACGTCGTGCTTGGCCCGCTCGGTGTCGGAGTCGACCGCCGCGGCCACCGCGTTCAGCCGCGCGATATAGGCGTCGGCGTCCACGGCGGTCGCGATGGAGTGCTGGCTGTCCAGGAAGTCCGGCAGCTGCTGGTAGGCGCCGGTCAGCTGGCTCAGCGGATAGGGGCTGCCCGCGCCGTCGCCGTAGTCGGCCGCCCGGTCAACCTCCACCCGGACGCCCAGCGTATAGGCGACGGTGTCGTAGTTCACCGCGTCCATGCCGCTCAGCCCGCCGCGGTCTATCCGGTGAAGCGCCGCGAGCTGCTCGAGGTTGCGCGCCTTGTCGGCGTCGCGGCCTTCCAATGTGCGGTCGTCGAGCCGCCGCTTGGCGCTCGCCCGCTCCCCCCGGTCGAGGCCGAAGCCGGTCGCCGTCTCTGGCGAGCGGTCCAGCACCTGGCGGCCGAAGCGATCCAAGAGGGCTGCGAGCGCGGGCGAGCCGCCGGGCGGCGGCGCGGGCTGGGCGAGCGCGGGAGAAGCGGCCGCGGCCGCGGCGGTCGCGATCAGCGTGCGACGGTCGATCATGGCGCGCGCCACGCTCAGGCCGCGTGGAGGCCGAGGCGGGCGGGGATCACGCGGTCCAGCACGTCCAGCGGCATGGGACCCGCCTCCACCACCGCATCGTCGAAGCGCTTCAGGTCGTAGCGCGGGCCGAGCTGAGCCTTCGCCTGCTCGCGCAGGCGCAGGATGCCCGTGTGGCCCACCTTGTATCCGCAGGCTTGGCCGGGCGTGGAGCAGTAGCGGTCGATCTCGCTGGTCATCGCCTCGCGCGAGCGGCCGGAGTTGTCGATCGCCCACTGGATCGCCTGCTCCCGCGTCCAGCGCTGGGCGTGGAGGCCGGTGTCGACCACCAGCCGGACGGCGCGGAACTTCTGCGCCTGCAGGTAGCCCAGCCGGCCGAGCGGGTCGTCGTCGTACATCCCGATTTCGTCGCCCAGCTGCTCGGCGTACAGCGCCCAGCCCTCGACATAGGCGTTGTAGTCGGAGAACACCGTGCGGATCAGCGGCAGCCGGCCCGTCTCGGTGGTGTAGGCCAGCTGCCAGGCGTGGCCGGGCAGCGCCTCGTGGTAGGTCAGGCTCGGAAGCGTGAACTTCGGCCAGTTGCTCATCGACTTCAGGTTCACGTAGTAGGTCGAGGGCCGCGACCCGTCGATCGCGCCGGGGTTCATATAGCCCAGCGCCGCGCCGTCCTGGATGTCGACGGGCACCGCCTTCACCAGCACGGGCGCCTTGAGCCGCAGGTCGAACGCCTGCGGTAGGCGCGCCCGCACCGCATCGATCCGCCCGTTCAGGTAGGCGATCACCTGCGCGCGACCCTCGGCGCTGTCGGGGTAGAGATTGCGGGGGTCGGCGGTGAGCGCGGCCATCCGCTCGCCCACCGAGCCCTGGCTCAGGCCCTGCGCTTTGAGCAGGCCGTCCATGCGCGCGCCGATCTCCTCGTTCTGCGCCAAGCCGAGGCGGTGGATCTCGTCGGCAGTCATCGCCGTGGTGGTGCCCTGGCGCAGCAGCCAGCTGTAGTAGGCCTCGCCGTCCTTGAGCCGCCACACGCCCGCCCGATCGTCCGCCCGCGCCGACGCGGCCTGCAGGGCCTCCCGCTGGCGCCGCACGGCCGGGTAGAGCTCGTCGGCGACCACCCGGCGTACGGAGGCCGCCGCATCCGAGGGCAAGCCCGCGCCTTTCAGCTTGGCCTCAAGCGAGGTCACAACGCGCTGCCGGTCGGGGGCGACGGCCAGCCACTTGTCCTGCTGGCCGATGGCGTTGGCGAGCAGGAAGGTCGGCGGCGTGATCCCGCGGCCGAGGTCGGCGCGGATGCGGACGGTCTCCTGCTCGAGCACCTGCGCCAGGGCGCGCACGCGGGCGACATAGGCGTCCGCGTCGGCGGCGGTCGCGACCTTGTGCTGGCTGTCCAGGAACTCGGGCACGCCCGCCAGCGCGCCGTTCGCCTGGTCGACCACGTGCGGCGAACCGCTCCTCAGCGAGTTGTCGCCGAAGTCGAACGCCCTCGCCTGCAGCGCCGTGTCGGCGGCCCAGGAGAGCACGGCCTTGTGCGTGCGGAAGTCGAACGACAGCGCGGCGTCCGGGGCGGCGGCCAACTGCGCCTTCATGTCCTCGAAGTAGGCGAACCTCCGCTCGAAGCCGGCCCGCGAGGCGTCGTTCAGCCTCGCCTTCAGGGGGGCGGAGGATCCCTTGTCCAGTCCCAGCGAGGTCGCCTGCTGCGGATCGAGGTCGAGCCAGTGCGCGGCCAGCCCGTCGAACGCGCGTCCCAGCCCCGCGTCCCCGTCGCCGGCCCCGGCGGCCGTCGCCATGGACGCCGGGGCGATCGCGGTCGCTCCTGCGGCGGCGGCGGAGAGGAGAAGGTCGCGGCGGGTGGTCATGAGGCGGAACTCCGAACAGACGAGGCGAGACCCTAGCGTAGTCGTCCGCCGGCGGAAGAGGCGCGGCGACGATCGCGCACGGGGGTGGCGATCTGAAACCAGGTACGCGGCCCGCGGGCCGTTCCCTCCGTCATCCGCCGCCATCGGCGTGGATTTGGGGAAGAGCGACATCGTCCGCCCTAGACGGCAAAGGGCCCGGCGTCGCCGCCGGGCCCTTCTCACTTAGGCGCGCGAGGCGTCTAGGGACTTACTTCTTGGCCGGGGTGGTTTCGGTGGTGTTGGTGGCCTTCATCGAGCCGTTGGCCTTCTTCTCGACCTTCTTGTGCACCTTCTTCTTGGCGCCCTTGGCGGTCGTCTTCTCGGTCTTGACGTCCGACTTCATCGCGCCCGAAGCGGCGGGAGCCGTCGTGTTCTTGGTGGTCGTGGTGGTCTGCGCGAGCGCGGGCGACGCGACCAGGGCGGCGACGGCGGCGGCGGCGAGGATGCGGTTCATGGTGTGGAGGTTCCTTGTTGGCTGCCGGACAGGACCTGCCCGGCAGTGTCATGAGAACGCAATCCTGGGGTGGCCGCAAGGCGGCGGAAAAGCGGCGCAATCGCGGCGATCGGCCTACAAAGACGTAAATCTTTGGAGAGGGCGTCGGCGGCGATCAGCGGGCGAGCGGATTCGCAAGTAAATGCCGTCGTGCCGATGGTTCGTTTTCCAGTCGTCTATTTTGTCCGCCCCCGTCGACTTCACTTGTTCGCACCGCAAGGGGGGACTTACTCCGGTCAGCGCGCAGCCGGCTGCTGAGCCGCCTGCGACCTCAGCTGGCGCGCCAGACCTTCTATGTCTCCCCGAGAGTTGTCTAGCGTCGATACGAAGTCCTGCTGCTGGGTGATCGCCAGCCAGACCCCCTCCAGCTCGACATCGACCACGCGCCAGCGGCCGTCGGGGCCCTTCAAGACGCGCCAATCGACGTTGTTGGTCTTGCCCGTGCGGCCGCCGGTGATGACGCTCGCCACGATCACGTCGCCAGGCGACTTCACAGTCGACCCCGTGACCTTCAGGCCTTGACCGCTATACTCTCCAAGGCGCGACTCGTAGACGCCGTTCGCATACTGGCGGAACGCCTGGGCGAAATCCTGGTACTGGGCCGGCGTGGCCGTGCGGCGGTATTTGCCCAGCACGAAAGCCGTGATGCGGGGCACGTCGGCGTTCTGGTCGACGAAAGCGCGGAACTCGGCCTTCTTCGCCGCCGTCGGCTCGCCCCCCTGCAGGATCTGCAGGGCGTGCTGGGCCTGGCGCTCGACAAAGCTCTCGGCGGACGCGTCGCGCGCGGCCTGCGCGTAGGCGGGGGTCGCGGCGACGCCCAGCAGAGCCAGCGGCGCAGCGAAGGCGATGACCGAGGCGGCGACGACGGATCGGAACAGCATCAGGATACTCCAGGGATGGAAGTCGAGTGCGCAATGCGGCGGCCCCACGCCTGGGGCCTTCGTTCCCTGCAAAGCTCGGCTGGCGCGCAACGGTTCCCCTACGGCGAATCGGCAGGCGCACCGATCCGCTTGCCAATCAGTCATATAAAGATATCCTTATATGACGATGCGCCTCACCGCCGGACAGCTCGTCGACATGCTGCGCGCCGCAGGCGAACCCACGCGCTTGCGCATCCTGGCGCTGCTCGCGCAGGAGGAGCTGGCGGTGCTCGAGCTGAGCCGGGTGCTGGAGCAGAGCCAGCCGCGTGTGTCGCGCCACCTGAAGCTCCTGGCGGAGGCGGGACTCGTGGAGCGCTTCGCCGACGGCGCCTGGGCCTTCTACCGGCTCGCGGCGGCGGAGCCCGCGCGCACCCTGTCCGACGCACTGCTGGCGCTCGCCGAGCCCGGCGACTCGACGCTCGGCCGCGACCGGGAGCGGCTGGCGGAGGTGCGGGCGGAGCGCGACGCCGAGGCCGCCGACTACTTCGCGCGCAACGCGGTCCGCTGGGCGGAGCTGCGCTCGCTGCACGTGGACGAGGCCGAGGTGGAGGCTGCCATCCTGCAGGCGGCGGGCCCGGGCCCCTTCCGGCGGCTTGTCGATCTCGGCACAGGCGCGGGCCGGATGCTGACTCTACTCGGCGCCCGCGCCCGCGCGGGTCTGGGCCTCGACCTCAGCCGCTCGATGCTGAACATCGCCCGGAGCGAGGCCGCCGCCGCCGGCCTGCACGGGTGCGAGCTGCGGCACGGCGACATCCTGGCCACAGGCCTGCCGGACGGCCACGCCGACCTCGTGATCGTCCACCGCGTGCTGCACTACCTGTCGGAGCCCGGCGCGGCGATCGCGGAGGCGGGGCGGCTGGTGCAGCCGGGCGGCCGGCTCCTGCTGGTGGACTTCGCCCCCCACGGGCTGGAGCAGCTGCGCGAGGAGCACCG
>CAZZZR010000087.1:0-9428 GCA_964658605.1 uncultured Caulobacter sp.
ACGAACACCTTGCGGACGGCCGCGCTCAGGCCCTCGTCCAGCGTGAACCGCTCGCGCGACCAGTCGCAGCTGGCGCCGAGCCGGCGGAGCTGCTGCGTGATCGCGCCGCCGCTCTGCGCCTTCCACTCCCAAACGCGCTTGACGAAGGCCTCGCGGCCGATGTCGCGGCGGCCCATGTTGCCCTCGGCGGCCATCTGGCGCTCGACCACCATCTGGGTGGCGATGCCGGCGTGGTCGGTGCCCGGCAGCCACAGCACCGCCTCGCCCTTCATGCGGTGGTAGCGGGCCTGGATGTCCTGCAGCGTGTTGTTCAGCGCGTGGCCGATATGGAGACTGCCCGTCACGTTCGGCGGCGGGATCACCATGGTGAAGGGCTGGGCGTCGGCGGGCGCCGAGTCCGGGGAGAAGGCGCCCGACGCCTCCCACGCGGCGTAGAGGCGCGGCTCGGCGGCGGCGGGGTCGAAGGTCTTGGGAAGCAAGGTCTCGGACGTCATGGCGCTGCTGTGAACCGCACCCCGGCCGCGGTGTCGAGGCCCTTCTCGGTTGGGGTAGGGAGCAGGCCGGCGATGGCGGCTACGCGCGCTACGCGGAAGCGGCCCGCGTCCGCAGGGACCATACGGGGACAACCCCATCTTCCGCGGGCTGGTAGGCAGCCGAGAAGGCGCCCAGCATCCGCGCCCAGTCCGCCACGACCGCGCCTTCCGGCAGCCGCACGGCGTTGAAGCCGCAGCGGGCGAGGTGGCGGGCCTGGTCGGGGAGGAGACGGCCTTCCGCTTCGATGCGGCCGCCATAGCCGCGCTCGCGCAGGCGCGCGGCGAGGGTGAAGCCTCGCCCGTCGCGGAAGACGGGGAAGGCGATCAGGACGGCGGCGGCGCGCTCGGCCGCCGCGTGGAGGGCGGGGAACGGGGCGTCGCCCGGCGCGCGCAGGAGCGCGATCGGGCCGTCGTGGGCGGGGGCGTCGGCGAGGTCGATCGCCTCGGCGTCGGGCGCGCCGGTCAGCAGTTCAAGCGTCGGCATAGACGGCTTCGGCGAAGGGCTTGGCGCCCAGGCGGCGCACGGTGTCGATGAAACGCTCGTCGGGGCCCGCCCGCACGTCGAGGTAGGCGCGGAGCACGCGCTCGATGGCGGGGGCGACGCCTTCGGACGGTAGGCCGCGACCGGCGATCTCGCCGAGGGAGGCGTTCTCATCGGGGCTGCCGCCGACGGTGATCTGGTAGAACTCCTCGCCCTGCTTATCGACGCCCAGGATGCCGATGTGGCCGACGTGGTGGTGGCCGCAGGCGTTGATGCAGCCCGAGATGTTGATCCGCACCGGGCCGATGGCCTCCTGCAGCTCCAGGTCCGCCAGACGGGTGGAGATGGCCTGCGCCACGGGGATGGAGCGGGCGTTAGCCAGGCTGCAGTAGTCCAGCCCCGGGCAGGCGATGATGTCGGTGGCGAGGTCGGCGTTGGCCGCGTCGAGGCCTGCGGCGGCGAGTGCGGCGTAGAGGGGCTGCAGGTCGTCCAGCGCCACGTGGGGCAGGACGAGGTTCTGCTCGTAGGCGACGCGGATCTCGTCGAAGCCGTAGCGTTCGGTCAGGTCGGCCAGCACGTCCATCTGCGGGGCGGTGGCGTCGCCAGGGACGCCGCCCTCGGGCTTCAGCGAGACCACCACGCTGCGGTAGCCGGGGACGCGGTGCGGGCGCAGGTTGTTGCGCGCCCAACGGGAGAAGCTCTTGTCGGCCGCCTTGGCGCGCTCGAAGGCGGGGCTGTCCGCGGCGCGTTCCGGCAGGGCGGGCGGGGCGAAGTAGGCGGCGATGCGGTCCACCTCGGCCTGCGGCGGGACGAGCGCGGCCTTGTCCATGGCCGCGTGCTCCTCCTCGACCTCGCGGCGGAAGGCGTCGATGCCCAGGCTCTCGACCAGGATCTTGATGCGCGCCTTGTGGATGTTGTCGCGCCGTCCGTGGGCGTTGTAGACGCGCAGGATCGCGGTCAGGTAGCCGAGCAGGTCCGGCGCGGGCACGAAGGCCGCGATCTCCTTGGCGAGATGCGGCAGGCGCCCCTGTCCCCCGCCGACGAAGACCTTGAACCCGACCTCGTGCGCGGGGCCTAGCGTCACCTGCAGCCCGATGTCGTGGGTGCGGATGGCGGCGCGGTCGTGCGGAGCGCCGGTGACCGCGATCTTGAACTTGCGCGGCAGGAAGGCGAACTCGGGGTGGAAGGTCGACCACTGGCGGATCAGCTCGCACCAGGGGCGCGGGTCTTCGATCTCGTCCGGAGCGGCGCCGGCGAAGACGTCGGTGGAGACGTTGCGGATGCAGTTGCCGCTGGTCTGGATGGCGTGCATCTCGACGCTGGCCAGGTCCTTCAGGATCGCCTCGACGTCGACCAGCCTGATCCAGTTGAACTGGATGTTGGTGCGGGTGGTGAAGTGGCCGTAACCCTTGTCGTAGGTGCGCGCGATGTGGGCGAACATCCGCATGCGGGCCGCGTTCAACGCGCCGTAGGGGACCGCAATCCTCAGCATGTAGGCGTGGAGCTGCAGGTAGAGGCCGTTCATCAGCCGCAGCGGCTTGAACTCGTCCTCGGTCAAGTGGCCGTCGATGCGGCGGCGCACCTGGTCGGAGAACTCGGCGATTCGCTCGTTCACCAGGGAGCGGTCGAACTCGTCGTAGCGGTACATCAGTGGGCGACCAGGCTGTTGCCGACGGTCGGCCCGGCGCTGCGGATGCGCTCCTTGCCCCGGTCGCGGCCGTCGGGGCCGGCGTCGCCGACGGAGATCAGATAGGGGCCGACGACCTCGTCGGGGCGGGCCTCCGCGGCGGCCAGGGCCACGTCGGCGTCCGCCTCGTCGAAGCGTTCGGCCAGGGCGAGGTCGTGCGTCCAGCCGCCGGTCCAGGCGCGGTAGACGACGGCGCCGTCCAAGAGCGCGTTGGCGGTCAGCACCTTCACGCTACGGCCTCGAGGGCGCAGGCGACCGCGGCGTCGGCGCTCGCCAGCGCCGCGGTCTCCCCGATGAAGAGGATGGCGGGGCCTGCGACCAGCCCGGCCTCCACCAGGGTGTCGAGCTGGCCCAGCCTGCCCTTGAACACGCGCTGGTTCGGCAGGGCGCCGTTCTCGACCACGGCCACGGGCATGTCGGGGCGCACGCCCCCCGCCAGGAGCTCGCGGGTGATCTCCTGCGCGGCGTCCACGCCCATGTAGACCGCCAACGTGCGGTCCTCGCCGGCCAGACCGCGCCAGTCGACGGGCGGGCCCTCGGCTTTGGGGCGCCCCGTCACGAAGGTCACGGCGTGCGCGTGGTCGCGGTGCGTCAGCGGCAGACCCGCCGCGGCCGCGCAGCCGAGGGCGGCGGTCACCCCCGGAACCACGTGCGCCTCCACGCCTGCGGCCTGCAGCGCCGCCAGCTCCTCGCCGCCGCGGCCGAAGATGAACGGGTCGCCGCCCTTCAGGCGCACGACGCGCTGGCCGGCCCGGGCCTCGGCGATCAGGATCGCCTCGATCTCCCGTTGCGGCACGCTGTGCTCGCCCTTGGCCTTGCCGACGTAGACCAGGCGGGCGTCGGCGCGGGCGTAGTCGAGCACCGCCTGCGGCACGAGCCGGTCGTGCACGACGACGTCGGCCTCCTGCAGCAACCGGACGGCTTTCAGCGTGAGAAGTTCAGGGTCGCCGGGGCCTGCGCCCACGATATGGACCACGCCCACGGGAACGGGACGCCCCTCCAGGGGAACGGAGGCCAGCAGGACCTTCATGGGCGGCTCCGGGCCGGAAGACGGGCGCAGCGGGCGCGCAGGCGCACCCTAGTTGCGCATCCGGGGCGCGGAATCCAACGACAAGCTCTAGGCCTCAGGCAAGAAATTCTTGTCCGTCACGCGCCTTCCGGCTCCGGCCCCCCGTCCTGGACCGGCGGATCGGGAGCATAGGGCGGCCGGGGGATCGATCCCTGCGCCGCGCGCAGCGCCTCGGACCAGCTTTCGGACAGCGAGCGGAAATACTCCTCGTCGGGCTCGATGCGGTGGCGCAGGTCGACGGCCAGAACATCTCGCCGGATGGCGACGATGTCGATCGGCAGGCCCACCGCGAGGTTCGAGCGGATCGTGGCCTCGAACGAGATCAGCCCCAGCTTCAGTGCGTCGTAGAGCTCGGTCTCGGTGCGCAGCGCGCGGTCCAGGATCGGCTTGCCGTACTTGTGCTCGCCGATCTGGAGGAAGGGCGCGTCCTCGCCGCACTCGATGAAATTGCCGGCGCCGTAGATCATGAACAGCTTCATCGGGCCGCCCAGCACCTGGCCGCCGCACAGCAGCGTCGCGCCGTAGGAGATGCCCGTCTCCTGGAGCGCCGCGCCGACGTCCTGGGTGGCCTTGTGCAGGGCGTGGGCGACGAACTGGGCGACGCGGAACATGGTGGTCTGCTGGCCGAGCGTCTCCACCACGTTGGTCTCGGGGCTGTGCAGCCCCTCCTGCATCAGGCTCAGCGCCGTCTGCGTCACCGACAGGCTTCCGGCCGAGGCGATGGCGATGATGTAGCTGCCCGGCTCCTCGAAGAGGGTGAGCTTGCGGAAGGTCGAGATGTTGTCGACGCCGGCGTTGGTGCGGGTGTCGGCGATCATCACCAGCCCGTCGTCGACGAGCAGGCCGCAGCAGTAGGTCATGGCGGTCCCCGGGAGCGTCGATTGAACGCGGCGCGTCGGCGGGGGTTCGCTAACGCACGCACGGGCGGCCGATCAACCCTGCGACTGCGACAGGGCGGCGGACACCCTCAGCTTCACGTCCATCGTCTCCTCGCCGCCGCCGGTGCGGCTTCCGCGGACGGGCGCGGCGGCCAGGTAGTCCGGGCCGGCCGCGACGCGCAGGTGGGCGTCGGTAGGGCAGATGCCGTTGGCCGGGTCGAAGCCGACCCAGCCGAGCCCCTCCACGTACGCCTCCGCCCAGGCGTGCGCGGCCTCCTGGTCCACCGCGCCGTCGGCGCGCACGAGATGGCCCGAGACATAGCGGGCCGGCGCCCCCAGCACCCGCGCCGCGGCGATGAACACGTGCGCCATGTCCTGGCAGACGCCGTGCCCCAGCGCGAGCGCCTCGGCCGCGGTGGTGGTCGTCCCCGTGCCGTCGCCGTCGTAACGCATCGCCACGCGAAGGCGGCGCATCAGCGCGTGGAGCCTCGCGAGGGAGTCCGGCGCATCCTCCGCGGCCTCGACCGCCAGCTGGCGGATCGCCGCGTCGGGCAGGGTCAGCGGCGTATCGCGCAGGAAGGCCGCAGGCGGAAAGGGCTCGGCCGCGCCCGCTACGACGCCCGCGGTGTCGGCGACCTCCGCCTCGCCCTCCACCAGGATGCGCAGGCGCTGCGTCGGGCGATTCAGGTAGAAGGTGTGGACGATGTTGCCGAACCCGTCCTCGGACTGGCGCAGCCGTCCGTCCGCGTCGACCGACACCCGCCATCGTCCGATGCGCTGCCCGTCGTGGCGCCGCGGGGTCATGCGGAGCAGCTGGATCGCCGAGCGCATCTCGCGGTCGTAGGCGTAGGTGCTCTCGTAGCCTACGACGATCCGCACGAAGGGCCCCTCACGACAGGTACTGCTGGGAAACGGCGGCCCCGAGGTCGGCGTTCGCCGCCAGGATCTGGTTGATGAACTCGTGCAGCCCGCGGGCGAAGACCTCGTTCATGCGGGAGCGGGCGAGCCGGTCGTGCGTGGCGTTCGCGATCCGCTGCGCGGGCCCGCTGCGGCCGTAGTCGGACGCCAGCGCGTCGAGGTTGCGCACGATCACGTCGTAGCAGCTGGCGACCGAGCGCGGGAGCTGGCGGTTCAGCAGCAGGAGGTCGGCCACCAACCAGGGCTTCACCTCCTCGCGGTAGATCCAGCGGTAGGCGGTGAGCGCGGACACTTCCCGCAGGAGCGTGGTCCATTGGAAGAAGTCGAGACCGCCCCCCACCGGCTCCCGCTCCGGCAGCAGCAGGTGGTACTTCACGTCCAGGAGGCGGGCGGTGTTGTCGGCGCGTTCGACCGCGGCGCCCAGGCTCAGGAACCAGTAGGCGTCGTTGCGCAGCATGGTGGTCTGGGCCGAGCCGTCGAAGGCCAGCGCCACCTTCTTGGTCCAGTCGAGGAAGCGCGCGAACGCCTCGTGGCCGGTGGGGCGTTTCATGGCGCGCATGTCGTTCCACGCGCCGTTGATCTCCTCCCACGTCGTCGCCGTCAGGGCCGTGCGGACGGCGCGGGCGTTGGCGCGGGCGCGGTCCAGGCAGGAGACGATCGAGGACGGGTTTCCGCGGTCGAACGCCATGAAGTCGCGGACGGCCGCCTCGGTGGGCTCGTGCCCCTTCTGCAGGAAGTCGGCGATGACGTCGGACGCCTCCAGGCAGCTCCGCCACTCGTGTCCGGCCTCGCCGGAGTAGCTGGAGGGCAGGGCGGCCAGGCGGGCCGCGGCGTCCAGGAGGCGCGCGGCGAAATCCGCCCGCTCCACATAGCGCGCGGCCCAGTACAGGTTGTCGGCGGTGCGGGCGAGCATCTACTCCAACACCCAGGTGTCCTTGGTGCCGCCGCCCTGGCTGGAGTTCACCACCAGCGAACCGTCGCCAAGCGCCACCCGTGTCAGGCCGCCGGGCGTGATCCGCACCCGGTCGGCCCCCGTCAGCACGAAGGGGCGCAGGTCCACGTGCCGGGGGGCCAGGCCCTGCTCGACGAAGGTCGGGCAGGTGGAGAGCGCCAGCGTCGGCTGCGCGATGTAGGCGTCGGGGTGGGCGGTGAGCTTGTCGCGGAAGGCTGCGATCTCGGCCTTCGAGGCGGTGGGGCCGACCAGCATGCCGTAGCCGCCCGAGCCCGCGCACTCCTTGACGACCAGCTCGGGCAGCCGGTCCAGCACCTCCCTGAGCGCCTCCGGCTCCCGGCAGCGCCACGTGGGCACGTTCTGCAGGATCGGCTCGTCGCCGGAGAAGAAGCGCACGATGGCGTCCATGTAGCTGTACACCGCCTTGTCGTCGGCCACCCCGGTGCCCGGCGCGTTCGCCAGCGTCACGTTCCCGGCGGCGTAGGCGGCCATGAGCCCCGGAGCGCCGAGGGCGGAGTCCGGCCGGAAGACCAGAGGGTCGAGGAAGTCGTCGTCCAGCCGCCGGTACAGCACGTCCACCCGCTTGGGTCCGTCGGTGGTGCGCATGTAGACCACCGCGTCGTCCACGAAGAGGTCGATCCCCTCCACCAGCTCCACCCCCAGTTTGTCGGCCAGGAAGCTGTGCTCGTAGTAGGCGGAGTTGTACTGCCCCGGCGTCAGCACCGCGATGGTGGGATCGTCCTCCCGGCCGTTGGGGGCGACCGAGCGCAGGGTGTGCAGCAACGAGTCGGTGTAGGTCTCCACCGGCGCGACGCGGTGGGCGGCGAACAGCTCGGGGAAGAGCCTCAGCATCGCCTCGCGGTTCTCCAGCATGTAGCTGACGCCGCTGGGGGTCCGGGCGTTGTCCTCCAGCACGAAGAACTTGCGCTCCCCGGTGCGGACGAGGTCGATCCCCGCGAGGTGGACGTAGACGCCGTGCGGCGGCCGCACGTGCGCGGTCTCCAGCCGGAATTGCGGGTTCGCCAGGATCAGGTCGGCGGGCACGATCCCGGCCCGGATGCACTCGCGCGGCCCGTAGACGTCGTTCAGGAAGGCGTTCAGCGCCTTGGCCCGCTGCACGAGGCCCCGCTCCAGGAACGCCCACTCCGCCGCGTCGATCACCCGCGGCACGATGTCGAACGGGATCAGGCGCTCGCCCGCGTCCGCGTCCCCGTAGACGGCGAAGGTGATGCCCAGGCGCCGGAAGAACAGCTCCGCCTGCTCGCGGCGGGTGGCGAACAGCTCGGGCGGCGTCTCGCTCAGCCATTCGGCGAGCCGGGCATAGGGCGCGCGGACGGCCGCACCGGCCCCCTCCCCGCTCATCTCGTCGAAGACCATTCCGGCGCCATTCCCCCGCGTCCGCCCCGCTAACGCGCGAGGATCACAAACGGCGCCTTCCGCGCGGTCAAGGCGCCGCAGGGACAAGCCTCGACCACGGGAACCGGCGCCCGTTGCGCAGGCACAATTGCATCGATGCGACCGAGCCGTGCAAACTGCGCCGCATTCGAGGGCCAGAAGGCATCATGCCCAGCTCAGCCGTATCGACGCCCGACGCCACGCCGGACACGGCGGCGCTGGCCTATGTCCTGGTGGTCGACGACGACGCCAGCCTCCGGGGCGAGATCGCCGCCTACCTCGTGGAGCACGGCTTCGCGGTGGACCAGGCGGCCGACGCGGCGCAGATGAACCGGCGCCTGGCCGAGCGGCCCGCCGACCTGATCCTGCTCGACGTGATGATGCCGGGCGAGGACGGGCTGCAGGCCTGCCGCCGGCTCGCCGACGCCGGCGGTCCGCCCATCCTGATGATGAGCGCCATGGGCGAGCCGACCGACCGGATCGTGGGCCTGGAGCTGGGGGCGGACGACTACCTCGCCAAGCCGTTCGTGCCCCGCGAGCTCCTGGCGCGCGTCAAGGCGCTCCTGCGGCGCAAGTCGGCGTCGGGAATCCTGGGCGAGGAGGCGGGCTACAGCTTCGCGGGCTTCACCCTGGACGTGGTGCGCCGCCAGCTCCGCTCGGCCGACGGCGTGGGCGTGATCCTGACGGCGGGGGAGTTCTCGCTCCTCTCCGCCTTCCTGGAGCATCCCCGCCGCGTGCTCTCCCGCGAGCAGCTCCTCGAATACGCCCGCGGCCACGACGCCGAGGTCTACGACCGCGCGGTCGACGTGCAGCTCAGCCGGCTGCGGCGCAAGCTGCACGCGGGCGCGCTGGAGGACGTGATCAAGACCTACCGCGGCGCCGGCTACATGCTCGACGCTCACGTGACCCGGCTGTGAGCGCGCCTTGCGGCTGAGGGCGCCCGAGCGGGGGCGGCGCGCGCCCCTGTCCCTGCAGGTGCTGGCGCTGGTGATCGTCAGCCTGGTGGTGGCGCAGGTCGCAGCCCTCACCGCGGTGCTGCTCCTGCCGCCCGACCACGCCTTCTACCGCGTGGAGGAGATCGCCTCGGCGCTGCGCGGAGGATCGCTCGCCACCCGGTTCGGCCGGCCGCTGGTGCGCCGGCTGGAGCCGGCGCCGCCGTCGCGCACCGGGCTCGGATGGTCGGCCCCCGTCGGCTACCGGCGCGAGCTGGCGCGCGTGCTGGGAGTCGAGGAAGCGCGCGTGAGGCTGCAGATCTTCGCGCCGCCGCCCTTCGTCGCCCAGAATAGCTCTCCGAGCGGCGGGAGGGCGATGACGCCGAGGACGGGCTCGCCGTCGTCGATCAGGCCGATGCTCACGGCCCACATCGGCAGGCCGTGGACCATGTTCCCGGTCCCGTCGATCGGGTCGATCGACCACCGCCTCGGCCCCCCGCCACCGGATCGGGCGTATTCCTCGCCGGTCAGGCTGTCGTCGGGGAATTCGTTCCCCAGCCGCTCGCGAATGACCCGTTCCATC
>CAZZZR010000088.1:0-9403 GCA_964658605.1 uncultured Caulobacter sp.
CCGCCAGCTCCCGCGTCGCCCGCGCCTCGGCCGCCAGCCGCGCGGCTTGGCGCAGGGTGTAGGCGAACAGCGCCATCAGCAGCGCCGGGAGCACGGCGAGTCCCGCGGCGACCACCCATCGGAACGGCCGGAAGTCGAACGCGCCGCCCTTGTTCTCGTAGCCGGCGACAAAGGCCGCCAGCGTGCCCGCCCACAGCAGAGCGGCGGCCGCGGCCAACGGATAGGCGTTGCGCGCCAGCCAGGGACCCGCCTCCCGGGCCGACGCCGCTTTGGCGGCGGGCGGCGTGGACGACGGCTTGGCGGCGTCGGACTCGGCGGCAGGCTTCTCCACCGGAAGCCGCGGGATCACGGCCGTCGGCGGCGGCGTGAAGTCAGGAACCGGCGGCGTGTTGCGCAGCATGCGCACCCGCTCGCCCTCCGGCGTCATGGCCAGCGTGAGCGGCTTGCGCGTCTCGCGTTTCATGACGTCATCGCGCCCGGAGCGGCGGGGAAGATGGGTCCGGCGCCGTCCCGCCCGCTCGCGCGCCGGGAGAAACCTTAGCGGGAGCTTGGGTTTGCGGAAAGCGGCGAATCAACGCGCGGACCGGAGGCCCGCACCGGCGTCATTTCTCGTCGGCGAAGATCGCGATGTGCGGTTCGCCGCCCGCGGCCTGGCGCGCCCGGTACATGCCCGAGGTGTTGAAGCTCCACGCCATCTGCCCGTCAGGCGCTATGGCCACGATCCCGCCGTCGCCCTTCAGCGAGGTGAGGCGCTTCTGGATCACCTCGTCCGCGGCGGCCTGCAGCGGCAGGTGCTCGTACTGCACCAGCGCGCAGATCTCACGCGCGACGGTCAGCCGGATGAAATACTCGCCAGTCCCCGTCGCCGAGACCGCGCAGGATGCGTCGGACGCGTAGGTGCCGGCGCCGATGATCGGGCTGTCGCCCACCCGACCCCACTGCTTGGCCTGGACGCCGCCGGTGGAGGTGCCCGCCGCCACGTGCCCGGCCTGGTCGAGCGCGGCCACGCCCACGGTGCCGAAGCGGTGCGCCTGCGGGCCCTCGATCTGCGCAACCGGCGTCCTGGGAGGGGGCGGCGCGCCCTCCGGGCGGGGCGGGATCGGGCGGCCCTCGGCCTTGAGCTGCCTGACCAGCGAGTCCCACCGCCGCTCGGTGAAGAAGTAGGAGGGCTGAACCTCCTCCAGCCCAACGTGTGCGGCGAAGGCGTCGGCGCCGGGACCGATCAGCATGACGTGCGGGCTCTTCTCCATCACCGCTCTGGCGAGGCTGATCGGGTGGCGCGTGCGGGCGACGCCGGCGACCGCGCCCGCCTTCAGGCTCGCCCCGTCCATCACCGCGGCGTCGAGCTCGGTCTTGCCCTGCGCGGTGAAGACGGCGCCCTTGCCGGCGTTGAACAGGGGGTCGTCCTCCAGCACGCGGATGGCCGCCTCGACGGCGTCCATCGCGGGGCGGCCCGCGGCCAGGGCGTCGGTCCCCGCCTTGAGCGCCCGCGCCATGCCCTCGCGATAGGCCGCCTCTGTGGCGGGGCTCATATCCTTGCGCTCGATTACGCCCGCGCCGCCGTGCATCACCATCGCCCAGTGCGGCCGCTCGGCCGCCCTGGCTCCGCCGGCGAGGAGAACGATCGCTAGGAGGGGGGCGAGGGCGCGCATGACGCGACCTTATCGCGGAGGGAGCCGCGGGCAACGCCGGGGCGTCGTCAGCGGACGGCCCTGCGGCCGTTCAGGCGACGGCGGCGACCCTGGGCAGGCGACGAGGCCGCGCGGCGGGCGCGTCCAGCGCGTCGAACAGCGCCTGGTGCGCCCCGATCGGAGCGGGCTTGCCGATATGATAGCCCTGGACCACGGCGCAGCCCTCGTCGCGCAGGAAGGCCATCTGCTCGGCGGTCTCCACCCCCTCGGCGACCACGGGGATGTCCAGCCCCTTGCCGATGCCCAGCACCGCCTTGACGATCACCGTCGAGCGTTCCAGCGCGCCGACCCCGTTCACGAAGCTCTTGTCGATCTTGATCTTGTCGAACGGGAAGGACTGCAGCGTCGACAGCGACGAGAAGCCGGTCCCGAAGTCGTCCATCGCGATCTTCACGCCGAGCGCCTTCAGCCGCCGCAGGGTGTCGAGCGCGCGCTGGTAGTCGCGGAACAGGGCGCTCTCCGTGATCTCCAGCTCCAGGCGGGCGGGCGAGAGGCCGGTCTCGATCAGGATCTGGTGCACCAGGCGCGGCAGGTCGGTCTGCCCGACCTGCAGGGGCGAGAGGTTGACCGCGACGGGCACGGGGTGGGGCCAGGCGGCCGCCTCCCGGCAGGCGCGCCGCAGCACCTGCTCGCCCAGCTCGACGATCAGCCCGCTTTGCTCGGCGGCGGGGATGAAGCTGTCCGGGGGCATGAAGCCGCGGGTGGGGTGGATCCAGCGCACCAGCGCCTCGAACCCGCAGAGGCCGCCGTCGGAGGTGCGGGCCTGCGGTTGGTAGTGGACCACGAGCTGGTCCTGCGCGATGCCGACCTTCAGATCCTCCAGCAGGGTGCGCTGGGCGACCACCTCGTCCTGCAGGTCCTGGCGGAAGTAGACCACCCCGCCGCTCGCGCCGTCCCGGGCGGCGCTCTCCAGCGCGACTTCCGCATGGCGCACGATCTCGGGGGCGGTCGCGGCGTCGTCGGGGGCCGCCGAGATGCCCAGGCGCACCTGCGGCTCCACCGCCTGCGCCTCCAGCCGGACCGGGCGGCCCAGGCTCTTGGTGAGGGCGGACGTGAAGGCCTCCGCCGCGCTTAGGTTGGTGACGCCGACCACCACCAGGGCCAGCTCGGCGCCGCCGAGGCGGACCGGCATGCAGTCGTATCCGGGCAGGGGGTTGGCGGCGAAGCGCCGGAGACGCTCGGCCATCTTGACCAGGACCGCATCGCCGACGGCGTGCCCGTAGAGGCTGTTGATCTCGGCATGGTTGACCACGCGGACCATGGTCAGGATCGCGCCCTCCGAGATGCGCTCCTCCAGCCGGCGGTTCATCATCTCGCGGTTGGGCAGGCCCGTCAGCGGGTCGTGCTCGGCTAGGAAGCGCAGGCGGTCCTGCGTCGCGCGGTGCTCGCGCAGGTCCCGGACGGAGACCACCGTGGTGGCGGGCGCGCCGTCGGCGACCTCGTGCAGGGGACGGGCGTGGACCTCCACGGGCCACCCCTCGCCGTCCTTGCCCCGCAGCGTGCCTTCGACCGTCGGGCCGAGCTCGAGCGCCGCCCCGCCTTCCAAGGTGAGGAATTCGTCCAGCCGCCGGCCGACGAGGCTTTCGACCGGCTCGCCGGCGAGGGCGGAGAAGGCGGCGTTGCAGTCCAGGACCACGCCGGAGCCCGCCCCGAGCACCACGATGCCCTCGCGCGCCGCGTCGGCGAGCCGGCGGGACCGCACGAGCGCCGAGCGGCTCGACACGTCGTCGATGTAGGCCGCGCCCAGCCCGCCCACGGTGGTCAGGACCGACAGGACGACGGCGATGAACGTGACCACGGTCTGTCCGATCAGCCCGGCGGGCTGCGCGAGCGTCGGGTCGGGCGTGATCTCGAGCCCGGACAGGCTGACGAAGAACAACGCCAGCATGGCGAAGCCGCAGCCGCCCGCGCCCACCAGCTGCTTCGCGAAGGTCTTGGCCGAACCCGCCAGGACGAGGGACGTCATGTACGCTCCCGCCGCCAGCACGAACCCGAGCCAGAGCAGGATCGGCTGCCAAGCCACCGTCGCCGCCATCCGGATGGAGCCTACCGCCACGAGGTGCATGCCCATCGACGAGATCGCGAGCACCAGGCCGCCTGTCGCCGTGCGCATCCGGTCCTGGCCCGTCCAGGCGATCGCGAACCCGCAGGCGGCGCAGAGGACGGAGACCATCAGCGAGCCGAGCACGCCGACGGGATCGAAGCCGATCGCCAAACCCGGGTGCAGGGAGGCGAGCGCGGTCATCTCGCCGGCCCAGGCGCCTACCCCGCCGACGATGCTGCAGAGGAAGATCCAGGCGAGGCGAACCGCGCCTCGGCTGTAGCGCATGCGAGAGCGCAGCCGGAACAGGCACAAGGCGGCCGCCAGCCCCGTGGCGATCGCGACCACGAGCATCCCGGCGTCCAGGCTGGCGAACAAGCGACCCAAGGCGTCGAACAAACGCAGCTCCTTCTGAACAGCGTTCTTCCACCCTGGCGAGACAAGCTTAAGGACGCGTGCACCGCATTCGGAGCTCCCGGTTGAGCGCCCCGGCGCCGCGCCCGGCGAGCTCAGGCCATCGGCGGAGGCTCGACCTCTTCCAGGCGCGCGCAGGCGGTGACGGTGTTGCGCAGCAGGCAGGCGATCGTCATGGGGCCGACGCCGCCGGGCACGGGCGTGATCGCCGCCGCCACGGCCGCGGCCTGCGCATAGGCGACGTCCCCCACCAGCCGGGTCTTCCCGGCCGCCGCCCTTTCCGGATCGAGGGAGGGCACGCGGTTGACGCCGACGTCGATCACCACGGCCCCCGGCTTGATCCAGTCGCCCTTCACCATCTCGGCCCGGCCCACGGCGGCGACCAGGATGTCGGCCTCCCGGCAGACGGCGGCGAGGTCCTTGGTGCGCGAGTGGGCGATGGTGACGGTGCAGTCGGCCTGCAGCAGCAGCTGCGCCATGGGCTTGCCCATCAGGTTGGAGCGCCCGATCACCACCGCCCGCTTGCCCGAAAGGTCTCCGACCACGTCGCGCAGCAGGATCATGCAGCCGACCGGCGTGCAGGCGGTGAGCGCCGGCAGCCCGGTCGCCAGCCGTCCGGCGTTGACCACGCTCAGCCCGTCCACGTCCTTGTCCGGGTCCAAAGCCGCGATCACGCCGGAGGGGTCGAGCGGTGCGGGCAGGGGCAGCTGCACGAGCACGCCGTGGATGGCGGGGTCGGCGTTCAGCCGCGCCACCAGCGCCTCCAGCTCGCCCTGCGAGGCGGTCGCGGGCAGGCGGTGGGTCTCCGAGTGCATCCCGGCGGCCAGGGTCGCTTCGCCCTTGTTGCGCACATAGACGGCGCTGGCGGGGTCGTCGCCCACAAGCACGACCGCGAGGCCGGGGGTGATCCCATGCTCGCGCTTCAACGTCGCCACCGCCTCGCCCACCGAGGCGCGCAGGCGCTCGGCATAGGCTTTGCCGTCGATCACGCGGGCTTGCGACATGGGCGGGGCTCCTGGCTCGGACGGCGGAGCCTCTAGGCGGAGGCGCGGCTCAGGTCGAGCCGGCATGCGCCAACTGCATGAGCAGGAGCCCGTCACCGGCCGTGATGACGGCGGCGATCGCCCAGCCCAGCGCCGACAGCCAGGCCGGGCTTGCCAGCGCGCCCAGCCGCCTGCGGCTGCCCGTGAACATCAGGAGCGGCACGAGCGCGAAGGGCAGCTGCAGGCTCAGCACCACCTGGCTCAGCACCAGGAGGCGCCCGACCGCCCCCTCTCCCCAGACCGCGGTGACGGCGACGGCGGGGACGATGGCGACCGCGCGGGTGAGCATCCGTCGCAGCCAGGGCTTCAGCTTCAGGTCGAGGAAGCCCTCCATCACCACCTGCCCGGCGAGCGTCGCGGTGACGGTGGAGTTCTGCCCCGCCGCGAGCAGCGCCAGCGCGAACAGCACCGCCGCCACCGGGGCGCCCAGCAGCGGCGCAAGCAGCCTGTGCGCGTCCTGGATCTCGGCGACGCCCCGATGCCCGGACGTGTGGAAGGCCGCCGCCGCCACGACCAGGATCGCGGCGTTGACCAGGAAGGCCAGCGTCAGCGCCAAGGTGGAGTCCAGGGTCGCGAAGCCCAGCGCCTCCCTGCGGCCGGAGGGGGTCAGCGGGAACCGCCGGGACTGCACCAGCGAGGAGTGGAGGTAGAGGTTGTGCGGCATCACCGTCGCGCCGACGATGCCGATCGCCAGGTACAGCACCGCCGGGTCGCGCAGGATGCGGGGCGACGGGACCAGCCCGCCCGCCACGCCCGCCCAGTCCGGCCGCGACAGCAGCACCTCGACCAGGAAGGCGACGCCGATCAGCGTCAGAAGGCTGACGATCAGCGCCTCCAGCGCGCGCATGCCGAAGCGCTGCAGCGCCAACAGCAGGAACACGTCCAGCCCCGTCAGCAGCACGCCCACCAGCAGCGGCAGGTGGAACAGGAGCTGCAGCGCCACGGCGGTGCCGATCACCTCGGCCAGGTCGCAGGCCACGATCGCCAGCTCGCAGAGCGCCCACAGCGGCAGGTTGATCCAGGCGGGGAAGGCGTCGCGGCAGGCCTGCGCCAGGTCGCGCCCCGCTCCGATCCCCAGCCGCGCGGCCAGCCCCTGCAGCACCATGGCCGCCAGGCTGGAGGCCAGCACCACGCTCAGGAGCAGGTAGCCGAACGCCGAGCCCCCCGCGAGGTCGGTGGCCCAGTTGCCCGGGTCCATGTAGCCGACGGCGATCAGATAGCCGGGGCCTGCCCAGGCGAGCGCGCGCCGCCAGAACCCCGCCCCCGCGGCGGCCGTCGGCAGGGAGCGGAAGGTGTCGGACAGGCTGGGTTCGCCCCGGGGGCGGCGCCAGCCCGCATCCGGGTACGGCGCGAGCTCGGCGGCGTTCTCGACAAGGTCGGCGTCAGGCGGCAGGCGGGGCTCCAGATTACATCGGCGACATGCGGGACCGGCTCGCCTTGAACGCGGCCCCCCTGTCGCTAAGCTCTATACGTGATCGCCGGGCGTCGCGCCCGGTCATTCAGCCCGTCGGGCGCACGCCCGGCCAGATGACGAGGACCGCCGTGACGCCTTCGGGTTCCAACATGCGCCGCCTGATCCTGACCGCCTCGGCGGGGGCCTCCGCGCTGGCGCTGGCCGGGTGCGGCGTCAACGCCATCCCGACCAAGGACGAGGCCGTCAAGGCGCGCTGGGGCGACGTGCAGAACGCCTACCAGCGCCGCAGCGACCTGATCCCCAACCTCGTGGCCACGGTGCAGGCCGCCGGCGCGCAGGAGCGCGGCACCCTGGTGGACGTGCAGAACGCCCGCTCGAAGGCGACGCAGATGACGGTCGACCCGTCCTACATCAACGACCCTGCCAAGCTGCAGCAGTACCAGGCCGCGCAGGGCCAGCTGGGCCAGGCGCTCGGGCGGCTGCTGTCGGTGACGGAGAACTACCCGCAGCTGCAGACCAACCAGAACTTCCTGGCGCTGCAGTCGCAGATCGAGGGCACGGAGAACCGCATCAACGTCGCCCGCAAGGACTACAACGACGCCGTCCAGGACTACAACACGACGCTGCGCACCTTCCCGACGGTGATCTGGGCCAAGACGCTCTACGGCTCGCAGAAGGAGGCCCAGCCCTTCGCCGCCAGCGCCGAGGCGCAGAGCGCGCCGAAGGTCACGTTCAACATCCCGCCCGCCGGCGGCGCGGGCGCCCCTCCCGTCGCGGCCATGCCGGGCGCGACGACGACGACCACGACGACGTCCAACACCACCTCCACCCAGCCGGCGCACTAGGCCGGTGAGGGGCGTCGTGGGGACGCCGGTGGAAGACGCGGCCGGGGATGCGGGGGCGAGTTCTTCCTCTTCCTCTTCCTCTCTAGGGTCCCAGCCCAGTGTTCGACGCGCCGCAGGCTCGTCGAAAATCTTAGGGACGCCCTGCGTCCCGACCCTTTCGGTCAGCCGTCGAGTGGAGGGCGGGGCAAGGGCGAAGAGCGAAGCGTCCCTTGACGCGACCGAGCACGGCGGCAGCTCCCACGCGTGGAGTTGGCGAGCGACCGTTGGCGTAGCGTCTCGGCGGAGCGCGGGCCTCTGCGCCGCCGCGCACGGCCACCGCCCGCAGGCCGCGTCAAGGGACGCTTCGCTCTTTGCCCTTGACCCGTCCCGCGCCCGGCGGCTCACCGGTATGCGTCGGGACGCAGGGCGTCTCCTGACGTTTCGACGAGCCTGCGGCGCGTCGAACACTGGGCTGTGGCTTAAGAGCAGAGAGAAGCGGGGCGGGGGGCGGACTCTCGTCTCGCTGCTTCTCGCCGCCTTTGCTCTGCTCCTCGCCGCCGCCACCCCCGCCTTCGCCGCCCTCACCTTCCCCGCCCTGACCGGCCGGGTCGTGGACGACGCGCACGTCCTCACCCCGGCGGTCGTGCAGGAGATCACCCAGCGGTCCGAGCAGCTGGAGCAGGCCACCGGCCGTCAGCTCGTGGTCGCCACGGTCAAGTCGCTGCAGGACGACGACGTGCAGGACTACGGCTACCAGCTCGGCCGGGCGTGGAAGATCGGACGGGCGGGCAAGAACGACGGAGTGATCCTCCTGGTCGCGCCCAACGAGCGGAAGGTGGGGATCGAGGTCGGCTACGGGCTTGAGCCCGTGCTCACCGACGCGCTCACCAGCGTGATCCTGCAGACGCGCGTGCTGCCCAAGTTCAAGGCGGGAGACATGCCGGGCGGCGTGCAGGCGGGGGCGGACGCCATCGCCGACCAGCTCGCCCTGCCCGACGACCAGGCCCAGGCCAACGTCGCCCAGGCCGCCACGCAGAAGGCCCCGCCGGCGCCGCGTGAGCGCAGCCACGGCGTGCCGGCGGCCGTGATCCTGTTCATCCTGTTCTTCGTGTTCAGCTCGATCTTCGGGCGGCGCGGGGGGCGCGGCGGCGGCGGCATGAGCTGGCTGCCGTGGGTGGTCCTGGGCGCGCTCTCCAACTCGCGCGGCGGCGGCGGCGACGATTGGGGAGGCGGCGGCGGGGGCGGCGGCTCTTCGGGGAGCTGGTGAGATGCCGCGCGCCGTCCACCTGAGCCCCGAGGAACGCCGGGCGATCACCGAGGCGGTTGCCGCCGCGGAGGCGGCCACCACCGGCGAGATCGTCTGTATCCTGACGCAGGAGGTTTCCGAATACCGCGAAGTCCCGCTGCTGTGGGCGAGCGCGGCCGCTCTGCTCGCGCCGTTCGCTGCGGTGTTCGCAGGGCTGGACCCCACCTTGCCCGCCAGCGGCTGGCAGGCGGCGGGTGCGGCCCACGCGAGCCCGATGGCCACCGTCGCCGGCTACGCGCTCGTACAGGCGGCGGTGTTCCTCCTGGGGTTCATCGTGGCGTCCGTGCCTCCCTTGCGCCGGTTCCTGACGCCTGCCGGCATCAAGGCGCACCGGGTGAAGAAGGCGGCCACCATCCAGTATCTCGCCACCGGCATGGCCCGCGCCGCCGACCGCACGGGCGTGGTGATCTTCGCCAGCTTCCGCGACCGCCGGGTGGAGGTCGTGGCGGATGACGCCATCCACGCCGCGGTCGGCGACCCCGTGTGGGACGAGGCGGTGGCCGCGGTGAAGGACGGCATGGTGCGGGGCGCGGCGGGCGAGGGCTTCGTGCGCGCGGTGCAGGTCTGCGGCGCCGCGCTGGCGCAGCACTACCCCTCGCGAGGCGGCCCTTCGCCCAACCAGTTCTCCAACGAGCCGGTGGAGCTGTGAGGGCCCTCTCACTCGCCCTCG
>CAZZZR010000089.1:0-9388 GCA_964658605.1 uncultured Caulobacter sp.
ATGTGGAAGTCGCCGAACGGCACGATCCGCAACATCCTGGGCGGCGTGATCTTCCGCGAGCCGATCATCTGCCAGAACGTGCCGCGGCTGGTGCCGCACTGGACGCAGCCGATCGTCGTGGGCCGCCACGCCTTCGGCGACCAGTACAAGGCCACCGACTTCCTGATGCCCGGCAAGGGCAAGCTGACCATCAAGTTCGAAGGCGACGACGGGCAGGTGATCGAGCACGAGGTCTATCAGGCGCCTGGCTCGGGCGTGGCCATGGCCATGTATAACCTGGACGACTCGATCCGCGACTTCGCCCACGCCAGCTTCGCCTACGCGCTCGACCGCAAGTACCCCTGCTACCTCTCCACCAAGAACACGATCCTGAAGGCCTACGACGGCCGCTTCAAGGACATCTTCCAGGAGATCTTCGACGCCGAATACGCCGCCAAGTTCAAGGACGCCGGCATCACCTACGAGCACCGCCTGATCGACGACATGGTGGCCTCGGCGCTGAAGTGGTCGGGCGGCTACGTCTGGGCCTGCAAGAACTACGACGGCGACGTGGAGAGCGACATCGTTGCCCAGGGCTTCGGCTCGCTGGGCCTCATGACCTCGGTGCTGCTCACCCCCGACGGCAGGACCGTGGAGGCCGAGGCCGCCCACGGCACCGTCACCCGCCACTACCGCCAGCACCAGAAGGGCGAGTCGACCTCCACCAACTCGATCGCGTCGATCTTCGCCTGGACCAAGGGCCTGATGCACCGCGCCAAGCTGGACGAGAACCGCGAGCTCGACCGCTTCGTCCACCAGCTGGAGAAGACCACGGTCGACACCGTGCAGGCCGGCTTCATGACCAAGGACCTCGCGCTCCTGGTCGGCGACCAGCAGGGCTGGCTGACCACCGAGGGCTTCCTAGACAAGGTGTCGGAGAACCTGGAAGCGGCCATGGGCGTCGCCGGCGCCTGAGCCGCGCCCGCGCTCGTCTCGACGGGCCGGACCGCGGTCTATAGCTTTCCGGTCCAAGGCGGGCGTGGCGGAATTGGTAGACGCAACGGACTTAAAATCCGTAGGGCTCTAAGCCCGTGCCGGTTCGATTCCGGCCGCCCGCACCATCCGCCCTGATCGGCCGCCCGCACCCGCTCCGGCCGTCAGCGCCCCTCGGCCAGCGCCGCGCGGAGCTCGGCGAATGCGGCCTCCAGCCGCTCGCCGAGCGGGGGGTCGGGGCTCTCCAGCCAGGAGACCGTGGCCTTCGCGAAGGCGGCGAAGCCCGCCTGCGCCGCCAGGCTCGCCCGCAACGGGTTCACCCCGCGCCGCTCCAGCGCGGCCGCCAGCACCCCGACGAGCGCGGCGGCCTTGGCGAGTTCCCGCTCCCGCAGCGCCGGCGTCGCGGCGATGACCGCGTGGCGCGGTTCGGCGACGGCGCGGTTGGCCTCGAGCACGGGCGTCACCGACCGGAAGGCGTGCAGCAGCACGTCCAGGGCGGCCAGCTCCCCCGGCGCCTCCGCGATCGAGGCGGTCAGGGCGGCGCCCAGCACGCGCTCGCCGTCGAACAGCACCTCGCGTTTGTCCGCGAAGTGGCGGAAGAAGGTGCGCTCCGTCACGCCGGCGCGCGCGGCGATCTGCGCCGCGGTGGCGCCGTCGTAACCCCGCTCCGCGAACAGCGCGATCGCGGCCCGCTGCAGCCGCGCCCGTGCGTCCTCCTCGCCCTGCCCCGCCAATCCACCACTCCGCTTGTCAGTAACTGACATCAAGCATATGTCAGTCACTGACGCGACGGTCCGATGGCCGCCAGAGAAGGTCGAGGTCATCATGCATGTCTTCCTGACGGGTGCGAGCGGCTGGGTCGGCTCGGCCGTCGCTCGCGAGCTGATCGCGGCGGGTCACACGGTGACGGGTCTCGTTCGGACGTTGACAAAGGCCGACGCCGCCCGCGGGCTGGGCGTGACGCCCCGCCTGGGCGAACTCGGCGACCTCCAGGGCCTGCGCGCCGCGGCGGACCAGGCCGACGCGGTGATCCACACCGCCTTCGGCATCGACTTCGCTCGGATCGCGGAGCTGGCGGAGGAGGACCGCCGCGCGATCGAGACGTTCGGCTAGGCGCTGCAGGGCTCCGGTCGCCCGCTGCTCGTCACCGGCGGCTTCGGCCTCCTGCCCGGCGGCGAGGGAGTGCGCGAGACCGCCCGACCCGCCCCGATCCCGAATTTCCCCCGCGTGTCCGAGCAGACGGCTTTCGCCCTGGCCGACCGGGGCGTCCACGCCTCGGTCGTGCGGCTGCCGCGGTCGGTGCACGGCAAGGGCGAGACGCACGGCTTCGTCCCCATGCTCGCCGCCTTCGCGAAGGCCCAGGGCGTGTCGGCGTACGTCGGCGAGGGCGACAACCTGTGGCCCTCGGTCCACCGGCTGGACGCGGCCCGCGTCTACCTGCGCGCGGTCAAGCGCGGCGCGCGCGGCGAGGCCTTCCACGCGGTCGCCGAGGAGGGCGTCCCCTATCGCCGCATCGCGGAGGCCATCGGCCGCCAGGTCGGCGTCCCGGCGCGTTCCATGGCCCCGGAAGCGGCGGCCGGGCACTTCGGCCCCTTCGCGAGCTGGGTGGCCGGCAACGGCCCGGCCTCCAGCGCCTGGACGCGCGAGACGCTGGGCTGGTCCCCGCGGGAGCCCGACCTGATCTCCGACATCGAGCGGCCGGACTACTCCGCCTGAGCCCGGCTGGACGCGGACGGCCCTCCTGTGCCATCCCCTGCGCAGCCGCCGTCAGGCCACGCGGGTGTGGTGGAATTGGTAGACGCGCCGGACTCAAAATCCGGTTCCGCAAGGAGTGTCGGTTCGACCCCGACCACCCGCACCACCTGACGCCGCGCCCTCCCCGCTCAAGGCTTCAGCGAGGCGGCGTAGGCGGTCAGGTCGATCAGGTCGCGTGACGTCAGCGGCGGTCGGCCGTCGCACAGCATAGCTTGGCCGGGGAGAGGCGGCCCGGCGGGCTGCCGTTGACGCCGGCGGCGACGCCCGTCAACCCTCGCGCCGTGCCCGACGCCGACGACGCTCCTCCCCGCCCCCGCCTCGGCCTCGTCGGATTCGGCGCCTTCGGGCGGCTGACGGCGCAGGCGCTCGCTCCGCACTTCGAGGTGCTGGCGTTCGATCCCGCCTTTCCGCCCGGCGACGCCGCCGAGGGCGCGCGCGGGGTCGACCTCGCGCAGGCGGGCGCCTGCCCCGTCGTCGTGCTGGCCACCCCGGTGCGGACGCTGGCGGAGGTGGTCGCGGCCGTGTCGCCGCACCTGCGGCCCGGCGCGCTGGTGCTCGACGTCGGGTCGGTGAAGGTCGGTCCGGCGGCGACGATGCTGGCGGGCCTGCCCTCGCACGTCGACATCGTGGCCACCCACCCCCTGTTCGGCCCCCAAAGCGCGCGCGACGGCCTCGCCGGCCTCAAGATCGCCGTCTGCCCGGTGCGGGGCGGGCGCGCGCCTGGCGTCGCCGCCTTCCTGGAGACGCTGGGGCTGCAGGTGTTCGTCACCACGCCGGAGGAGCACGACCGCGAGGCCGCGCTGGCGCAGGGCCTCACCCATCTGGTCGCCAAGGTGCTGGTGGCCATGGAGCCCCTGCCGACGCGGATGACCACGAAGAGCTTCGACCTCGTGATGCAGGCGGTGGAGATGGTGCGCCACGACGCGCCAGAGGTGTTCGCCGCCATCGAACACGCCAACCCCTATGCGCGCGAGGTCCGCCGCCGCTTCATCGCGCTCGCCTCCGAACTGGACGACGCCGGGCGCGAGGGCTAACCCCGGCCCGTTCCGGGAGACAGACCGCCATGGCCATCGACGCCGCGACCGTCCGCAAGGTCGCCCGCCTCGCCCGCATCCACGAGCCCGAAGAGCGGCTGGAGCCGTTGGCCGCCGAGCTGAACGGCATCATCGCCTGGATCGAGCAGCTGAACGAGGTCGACGTCGAGGGCGTGGAGCCGATGACCTCTGCGGTCGAGGTGGCGCTGCCGATGCGGGACGACGTGGTCAGCGACGGGGGCGACGCGGCGAAGGTGCTGTCCAACGCGCCGAAGGCGGCGGACGGCTTCTTCGTGGTGCCCAAGGTGGTGGAGTAGCCGTGCGGGTGATCGCCCTCGCCCTGGCGCTGTGGGCGGCAGCCTTCGGCGCCGGGCGCGCGCAGACCGCCACACCCATCCGGGTGGAGGGCGGCCTGCTCTCCGCCGCCGCGCCGGACGCGTCCGGCGTGCGAGTGTTCAGGGCCGTCCCCTACGCCGCTCCGCCCGTAGGCCCGGGGCGGTGGCGCGAGCCGTCTCCGGTGGTCGCCTGGACCGGCGTGCGCCCGACCGATCGCTTCGGCGCCAACTGCATGCAGCCCAAGGCGTTCGGCGACATCGATCCGACCACGCCCGGCATGTCGGAGGACTGCCTGTTCCTCAACGTCTGGACGCCCGCCAAGGCGGCCGACGCGCGGCTGCCGGTGATGGTCTGGATCCACGGCGGCGGCTTCGTCGCGGGCTCGGGCTCCGAGCCTCGGCACGACGGGACGGCGCTGGCCCGGCAGGGCGTGGTGGTCGTGACGATCAACTATCGCCTGGGCGCGTTCGGCGCGCTGGCGACGCCGGAGCTGTCGGCGGAGACGGCGTGGAAGGGGTCGGGCAACTGGGGCCTGATGGACCAGATCGCCGCCCTGGAGTGGGTGCAGCGCAACATCACGGCCTTCGGCGGCGATCCGGCGAAGGTGACGGTGTTCGGCGAGTCGGCCGGCTCCTGGTCGGTCAGCGCCCTGACCGCGTCCCCGTTGGCCAAGGGGCTGTTCCGCGGCGCGATCGGTGAGAGCGGTGCGGTGTTCGGCTCCACCCTGCGGCCGGTGCAGTCCCTGGAGCAGGCGCAGGTCGCAGGCGCCGCGTTCGCCGCAGCCGCCGGTGCGCCCACCCTGGCGCAGCTGCGCGCCCTCCCGGCGGAGGCGCTGCTGAAGCTGCCCTTCGAGCCGGTGCCGGCGGTGGACGGTCGCGTGCTGCCCGACGCGCCGGAGCGGCTGATCGCGAGCGGACGCGGCAATCCCGTGCCGCTGATCTACGGCTCCACTTCCGCCGAGGGATCGTTCGGGCTGTTCCAGCGCGCGCCCTACGAGGGCGTGGTGGCGAAGCTCGCGGGCTCCGACGGGGCCGCGCTGAAGGACACCCTGCCCGCCGACCCGAAGGCGGCTGAGGAGACGCTCGGCGGCGACCTGATGATCGGCTACCCGACCTGGGCCTGGGCGGCGACGTTGCGGCGCGAGGCGGGCGTGAAGACCTGGAGCTACCTGTTCGACCGCAGGATCGGCGCGCCCGACGGCGTCCGCGGGCGGGCGCAGCACGCCGACGACATCGTCTTCGCCTTCGACCACCCGGACCGGCGCGAAGGCTTCACCGCCGTCGAGACCGACCGGCGCGTGGCGGCCGCGATGAGCGGCTATCTCGTCAACTTCGCCAAGACGCTGGACCCCAACGGTCCGGGCCTGCCGCCCTGGCCCGCCTACGCCCCCGAGAAGGGCGCCGACGCGCGAATGCGCTTCGCCGACGCGCCCGCCGCGGAGCCGGATACGACGCTGAAGCGCTACCGCTTACTTCAGCGCTTCCTCGCCAAGGGGCCGCCCTCCGCGCCCTGAACGCGAGCCCTCTTCCGCCCGGACGCCCGTTGCGGCTAGGAGAGCGCCATGCCCGCGCCCGCCGACCTAACCTCTCTGACCCTCAAAGCCGCCCTTGACGGGATGGAGGCGCGCGCCTTCTCCTCCGTGGAGCTGGCGCAGGCGCACATCGACGCGATCGCCGCCGCCAACCCGCACCTGAACGCCTACGTCGCCCAGACGCCGGACGAGGCGCTGGCGATGGCGGCCGCGTCCGACCAGCGCCGCGCGCGAGGCGGGGCCGGGCCGCTGGAGGGCGCGAGCCTGGGGGTGAAGGACCTGTTCTGCACCGAGGGCGTGCCTTCGACCGCCGGGTCGAACATGCTCCGCAGCTTCGTCCCGCCCTACGAATCCACCGTCACCGCCAACCTCTGGCGCGACGGGGCGGTGATGCTGGGCAAGCTGAACATGGACGAATTCGCCATGGGCTCGTCGAACGAGACCTCCGCCTTCGGGCCGGTGAGCAACCCGTGGAAGGCGCGCGGCTCGAACCAGGCGCTGACGCCGGGCGGCTCGTCGGGCGGATCGGCCAGCGCGGTGGCGGCCGACCTGTGCCTGGCCGCGACCGCCAGCGACACCGGCGGCTCGATCCGCCAGCCCGCCGCCTTCACGGGCACGGTGGGGATCAAGCCGACCTACGGCCGCTGCTCCCGCTTCGGTATGGTGGCGTTCGCGTCGTCGCTCGACCAGGCGGGGCCGATCGCCAAGACGGTGGAGGACGCGGCGATCCTCCTCACCTCCATGTGCGGCCACGACCCGAAGGATTCGACCTCGCTCCCGGTCGAGACGCCGCACTTCGCCCAGGCGCTTGGCCGCTCGGTGAAGGGGCTGCGGATCGGCGTGCCCAAGGAATACCGCCTGGACGGCATGCCTGACGAGATCGCCGCCCTGTGGGACAAGGGCGTGGAATGGCTGAAGGACGCCGGCTGCGAGATCCGCGAGGTGGGCCTGCCGCACACCAAATACGCCCTCCCCGCCTACTACATCATCGCCCCGGCCGAGGCGTCGTCCAACCTCGCCCGCTACGACGGCATGCGATTCGGGCTGCGCGAAAGCGGCGACGGCCTGACCGGCACCTACGAGGCGACGCGCGCCGAAGGGTTCGGGAGCGAGGTGAAACGGCGCATCCTGATCGGCACCTATGTGCTGTCCGCGGGGTACTACGACGCCTACTACCTGAAGGCGCTGAAGGTGCGCCGGCGCATCGCCGACGACTTCACGGCCGCGTTCGGCGAGGTGGACGCGATCCTGACTCCCACCGCCCCCTCCGCCGCCTTCGCACTCGGCGAGCGGATGAGCGATCCGGTGGCGATGTATCTGAACGACGTCTTCACCGTGACGACCAACCTGGCGGGCCTGCCCGGCCTGTCGCTGCCCGCCGGCCTGTCGGCCGACGGGCTGCCGCTCGGCCTGCAGCTGATCGGGCGCGCGCTGGATGAGGAGACGCTGTTCGCGCTCGGCGCGGTGATGGAGCAGGCGGCGGCCTTCCGCGACAAGCCGCCGCGGTGGTGGTGAGCCGCTAGGGCAGCGACGCCGTCTGCGTCGGCGTCAGGTGCGCCAGGTCGGCGTCGACCTTGGCGATGTCCTCGTCGGTCATCTTCCCGCGCGACATCTTCTTCAGAGTCTGCAGGCTCATGTGCTTGAAGAACGGGTATTCGGGCCGCTCCGTCAGGCCCGGAAGGTCGCGGTCGAGCACCGCCTTGCCGTCGGGCCGCGAGCAGATGTCGGCGATCGGGGAGTTGGACGACAGCGCCTTGATCGCGGACGGCCGCTCGTAGGAGGCGTGGCGGAAGAACGGGTTGATCCAGATGTGGTGGACCTTCGCCGGAGCCGCCGGGGCCACGGGCCCCTCCCCCAGCTCACCCAGCTGACTCATCTCGACCGGCTTCTGCGCCGGTGACGAGGCGCAGGCGGCCAGCGTTCCCACGGCGGCGCATACGGCGGCGAAGCGGCCAGGAAAGGCACCCATCACGCACTCTCCATCCGAAGCGGATGATCTCCTGTTGAACGCAGTTTGTCACCCCTATGTTTCCAATCGTGACTCCGCACGTGAAAAGCGCACGGCGGGGTCGCGTGACAGGGCGCGTCCGCCGGTCCAAACAGGCGGCGACTCCTCTGGTTCCAGGTTGTTGCTCATGAGCGAACGCGCGCCCTATCGAATCACCGGCCGCACCGGCGAGTGGGAGATCGTGCTGGGGCTGGAGGTCCACGCGCAGGTGGCGTCGGTCTCCAAGCTGTTCTCGGGCGCGGCGGTGGGCTTCGGCGCCGAGCCGAACAGCCAGGTCAGCCTGGTGGACGCCGGCTTCCCCGGCATGCTGCCGGTCATCAACCGCCACTGCGTCGAGCAGGCGGTGAAGACCGGGCTGGGGCTGAAGGCCAGGATCAACGCCTGGTCGCGGTTCGACCGGAAGAACTACTTCTACCCGGACCTGCCGCAGGGCTACCAGATCAGCCAGTTCAAGGACCCGATCGTGGGCGAGGGCGTACTGAGCGTCGAGCGCGACGACGGCTCGAGCTTCGAGGTCGGGATCGAGCGGCTGCACCTGGAGCAGGACGCGGGCAAGTCGATCCACGACCTCGACCCCAACGCCACCTACGTCGACCTGAACCGCGCCGGCACCGCGCTGATGGAGATCGTCAGCCGCCCGCACATGCGCTCGCCGGAGGACGCGGCGGCCTACGTCAAGACGCTGCGGATGCTGGTGCGCTATCTCGGCACCTGCGACGGCGACATGGAGAAGGGCAACTTGCGCGCCGACGTGAACGTCTCCGTCTGCCGGCCGGGCGACTACGAGCGGTTCCGGGAAACGGGCGACTTCGGCCACCTCGGCACGCGCTGTGAGATCAAGAACGTCAACTCCATGCGCTTCATCCAGCAGGCCATCGCCTTCGAGGCGCGGCGGCAGGTGGAGATTCTCGAGGACGGCGGAAAGATCGACCAGGAGACGCGGCTGTTCGACGCCAACAGGGGCGAGACGCGCGCCATGCGCTCCAAGGAGGAGGCGCACGACTACCGCTACTTCCCAGACCCGGACCTGTTGCCGCTCGTGCTCGATCCCATATGGATCAAGGCGATCGAGGCGACCCTGCCGGAACTGCCCGACGCCAAGCGCGAGCGGCTGCAGAGCGAGTACGGCCTGTCGCCCTACGACGCCAAGGTGCTGACCGCCGACGCGGGCTCGGCGGGCCTGTTCGAGCGGCTGGCGGCGACGCACGACGCCAAGCTCGTGGCCAACACCGTCACCCAGTCGGTCGCGACCTTCGCCAACGCCCGCGGCGCCGAGGTGACGGCCGACGGCGTGCTGCACATCACCGCCGACGCCCTGTCGCAGTACCTCGGCCTGATCGAGGACGAGACCGTCTCGTCCAAGACCTCCAAGGAGCTGTTCAAGGCGATGGAGGAGCCCGGCGCGCCTCCGCCGGCCGAACTGGTCGCGACCCTGGGGCTGGCGCAGAGCAAGGACACGGGAGCGATCGAAGCCGCGGTGAACGACCTCGTCGCCGCCAACCCGGACAAGGCCGCCGCGGTGAAGGACAAGCCGCAAGCCATCGGCTGGTTCGTCGGCCAGGTGATGAAGGCGACGGGCGGGAAGGCCAACCCGGCGGCGGTGAACGCGATCCTGAAGGCGAAGCTGGGGGTGTGAAGGGTCGAGCGGCTAGGCCGACCGCCCCGCGCGAAAGGCCCCCTCCGTCACGACGGCTGCGCCGCCGCGCCACCTCCTCCGCTGCGCAGGGGAGGAGAAGGGGACGCGGACCCTCC
>CAZZZR010000090.1:0-9212 GCA_964658605.1 uncultured Caulobacter sp.
CCGAAGGCGGCGTAGCTCCAGGCCCAGCCGATCGCCTGCGCCATGATCAGGATCAGGGCGTCGGTGGCGATGATCGCGATGCGGAAGCCGATGGAGTAGGCGCTGGTCAGCAGGCTCAGCTCGTCGGGATCGGCGGCGATTTCGATGCGCCAGGCGTCGATCACCACGTCCTGACTGGCGGCGCTGATTCCGGTCAGGATCGCGCCCGCGCCTAGGAGTCCGATCTGCATCGCCAGCCCCGGGTGCGGCCCGGCGTAGGCCATGACGAACAGGCCCGCCGCGACTCCGGCCTGCGTCCACAGCATCCATCCCCGCCGCCGCCCCAGAACGTCGAGCAGCGGCGGCGGCGCGCGATCGACGACCGCGCCCCAGATGAATTTGAACGAGTAGGCCAGCCCGGCCCAGCTCAGGAAGCCGATCGCCGCCAACTGCACGCCCCCCTCGCGCAGCCAATAGCCCAGGGTGTTCCCGATCATCAGGAACGGCAGGCCGGACGAGAAGCCCAGCGCGAACATGACCGCGACCTTGGGCTTCCTCAGAGCGCGCATCACTTCGACCAGCGAACGCTTGCGCGGCCGTGGCTTGGCGACGTCGGGAAGGGCGCCGGGGGCTGCCGGCGCGGTTTCGGGATCGGCGGGGGCGCTCATCGTCGCCCAAGCGGCCCTGCGTCGGGCGCAAGGTCAAGCGCGCCGCGACGCCCAGCCGCCCGAGGCTGCGTCGTTGCGGGTCCGGCGGGCTCCATGCTACCGGCCCGTTCCCCTTTTCGATCCACCCCGCGACCGGACCGCTCTCATGACCGACATCCCGACCAACGGAGCTCCCGGCGCCGCTCCCGCCCCCGGCGACGGGCCGCCCCCCGGCCTGCGCGTTCTGGCGCAGTTCACGCGCGACCTGTCCTTCGAGAACCCGCTGGCCCCGGACTCCCTGCGCGGCGAGAGCCAGCCCACCATCGACCTCGGCGTCGAGATGAACGCCCGCGGCCGCCCCGACGGCCTGTTCGAAGTCGACCTCAAGCTCAGCGCCACCGCCAGCCGCGATGACAAGGCCGTGTTCCAGGTCGAGCTCCTATACGGCGGCCTGTTCGAGATCACCGGCGTGCCGCAGGAGCACCTGGAGCCCGTGCTCCTGATCGAATGCCCGCGCTTCCTCTTTCCCTTCGCCCGCCGGATCATCGCCGACGCCACGGCCGAGGGCGGCTTCCCGCCTTTCCTGCTGGAGCCGATCGACTTCTCCGCCGTCTACGCCGCCCAGCAGGCGCAGCGGACGCAGTTGGCGGAGAGCGGCACGGTCGGAACCGCCTGAGCCTTTAGGCGTCGGCTTGGGCGAAGCCCGGCGTCGTCAGCCAAAGCGCCTTGTCCTTCAGCGTCGAGGCCACCCAGTCGGCGTGGCGCGCGCGCTCCTCGGGCGTCGAGCGGGGGGCGAGCGGGCGGGGTCGCGGCGCATAGGCGACCCGACCGGCGACCGCGCCCTCTGCGGCCCGCACGGGCGCGAAATCCAGCGCCCGCTCCTTGCCGCCCTGCAGCTCGAGATAGACCAACGACAGCAGCCGCGTATCGACCAGCGCCCCGTGCTTCTCGCGCGCGCTGAGGTCGATGCGATAGCGCTTGCAGAGGGAATCTAGGGAGTTGTGCATGCCCGGAAAGCGCTGCTGCGCCAGCTGCAGCGTGCAGAGCCAGCGGCTCTCGGGGTAGGGCGGCCGCCCGGCGCGCTCCAGCTCCATGTTCAGGAAGCCGCGGTCGAAGGCGGCGTTGTGCGCCACCAGCTTGGCGTCGCGCACGAAGTCGGTGAAGCGGTCCACCACGCGAGGGTCGGCGAACTTCGGCTCGCCGCGCAGGCGCTGCCGGCTGATGCCGTGCACCTTCTCCGCCGCCGGGTCGATGTCGCGCTCGGGGTCGATGTAGACGTGCAGGTGAGCGCCGGTGGGGAGCATGTCCTCCACCTCGATGCACGCCAGCTCGATCACCCGGTGGCCGGAGCGCGGGTCGATCCCGGTGGTCTCGGTGTCGAGGACGATCTCGCGGGCCATGGTGTTTAAGTGGCGTGTGTCCGTGAGTCGGTCCACCCGGCCGGTGGTCGCGGCCTACAGCGCGAGTTCCGGATGCGCCGCGCCGGCGTAGGCGGTTTCCGGAAGGTGGCAGGTGAAGGTGGCGCCGTGGCCGGGCTCGCTCTCCAGCGAGACCCAGCCGCCGTGAAGCTCCGTCAGCGCCTTGACCAGCGCCAGCGCCAGGCCCGGCCCGCCCCGGTCGCGGCCGATGAAGCGGTCGAAGATGTGCGCCTGCACGTGGAAGGGAATGCCGCGGCCGGAGTCGCGCACCCGCACCTGCACCTCGCCCAGCGCCCGCTTGGCGTCGAGCGTCACCGTCCCGCCCGCGGGGGTGGAGCGGACGGCGTTGGCGATCAGGTGGTCGAGCACCTGCGCCAGCCGCTTGGCGTCGGCGCGGATGACGCCGGGGTGCGGCTCGTCGAGCACCGCGATGCGCACCCCGCCCTCCTCGGCGGCGCGTTCCGCACGGGCGGCGGCGTCGTGCAGCAGGCGGGCGACGTCCACGTCCCCGAGGCTCAGCGCCATCTCGCCCGCGTCGATCTGGGCCATGTCGAGCACGTCGTCGATCGAGCGCGCCAGCTGCGCGGCGGCTTGGCGCACCGAGCCGATGTGGGCGCGAGACCGCTCCGGCAGAGCATCGCCCTGGTGGTCCAGGAGTTCGCTGTAGCCGATGATCGTCGTCAGCGGCGTGCGCAGCTCGTAGGAGACGTTGCCCACGAAGTCGCGCTTCAGCCGCTCGGTCTCGGCCAGGGCGTTGGAGCGGTCGGCCAGGGCCTGCTCGAGCTCGCGCCGGGCGGTGACGTCGTCGAAGCCGATCAGGGTCGCGCCGTCGGGCAGGGGGCGGGTCTGGTAGGCGACGATGCGCCGGTCCGAGGTACGGATCTCGCCCGAGATGGGCGCCCGCGCCTGGGGGTCCGGGTCGGCGACGCGCGCCTTCAGCTCCTGCCAGAACGCGCGGTCGTGAACGAGGGGCAGGCACAGCTCGACCACGCCGTCGAAGTCGCCCGCGTCGGCCAGGGCGGTGGGCGAGGTCTTCCAGAACCGCTCGAACGCCTCGTTGTGCAGCCGCAGACGCCCGTCCGAGCCGAACACCGCCACAGCGTCGTTCAGCTTGTCGAGCGTGGCCTGCTGCACCTGCACCAGGGCGTTGTACTGGGCGCGCAGCTTCAGCTCCCCGGTGATGTCGCTGAACAGGAGCAGCAGCGCGCCGAAGGGCTGCGGCTGGTGCACGACGCGCAGGGTGCGCCCGTCCGGCACGCTCCACATCTCGTCGGGCGCCTCGTCAAGGCTCTCGTAGAAGGCGTGCTCGCGGGCCTTGAACGCGGCGTAGTCGGCGGTCTCGGGCAGGCGGCGGCGCTGGCGCAGGCGGTCGAGGAGTTCGCCGTGGCTCGGTCCGTCGCCCAGCCAGGCCGGCTCCAGCCCCCACAGCTCGGCGAAGGCGGTGTTGTGGAAGACGAGGTGGCGGTCGGGGCCGAAGATGGCGACCCCGTCGTTCAGCCGGTTGAGCGTGTCCTCCTGTGCGGCGATCACGCGGGTCAGGGCCTCGCGCGCGTCTTCCGCCTCCGTCACGTCGTGCGCCACCGCGCCCGCGCCGCCGCCCTCCAGGGGCGTGGCCCGCACTTCGAACGCGCGTCGGCGGCCGCCCTGCGTCACCCAGCGCTGCCCCTCGCGCCGTTCGCCGGAGATCGCGGCCTCGGCGGCGAGCTGCTCCACGCCCCGATCGAACCCCAGATCGCGCGCCAGGGCGTCCTCGGGCGAGCGCGCCTCGGCGGCGGCGAGCCAAGCGGCGTTGGCCCAGGCCAAACGCCCGCTCGGCCCCACGATCCACGCCGGGTCGGACTGCGCGTCGAGGAAGGCGGCGAAGCGGGCGGCCGAGGGCAGGCCCTCGCCCTCCTGCACCGACAGCCGCAGCCATGCGTAGGCGCCCGCCGTGCGCCCCTCCACGATCACGGCGCCCTGCGGGTCGGGGGCGGACGGAGGAGCGCCGTGCGGCAGCCGCGCCCTCACCTCGAAGTCGCAGGGCTCCCCCGAGTCCGCCAGCGCCTGCAGCCGCCGGGCCGAGGCGGCGTCCGAGCTGTGCAGGGCGGCCACCACGGCGGGAGCGTCCGCATCGGCCGGCAGCCCGAGCGCCGTGGCGCAGGCCGCTAGGCTGTCGGGCCCCGAGGCCAGGCGCGCGCCGCCGCCCTCCAGAACGACGACGCAGGTGTCGAAGGCTTCGGCCGAAGCCTGCGCGCTGTCGGCGCGATGGGCCAGCGCGATCAGCTGGCCTTGCAGGGTGCGGATGCGGGCGGACGCGCGGCGGCGCTGGGCGATGGCCCAGAGCGTGGCGGCCAATGCGAGGCTCGTGGCCCCGCCGTCCGCGATCAGGGCGGCGTCCAGCGCCATGCTCAGGCGGTCTCTTCAGCCATGCGTCCGCCTCACGGCCAGGGATGAGAATCACCAAGACTACCATGCGTCGCGCCGTTCCGCGGCTTGCGGCGCTTGACTTCCGCGCGACACGAAGCGCTCTCGCGCGCATGGCCGATCCGGCTCCAGACCTGAAGGCGCGGATCGCCGTGCGCGCCAGGACGCTGGGGTTCGAGGCGTGCGGCTTCGCCGACGTGTCGGGCGAGTGGAGCGAGGGGGAGGGGCTCGCCGCCTTCCTCGCCGACGGTCGCCACGGCGAGATGGCGTGGATGGCCGACACGCTCGACCGGCGCAGCCACCCGCGCGCCATGTGGCCGGACGCCCGCTCCGCCATCGTGCTCGGCATGAACTACGGTCCCGACGCCGACCCGCGGGAAGCGGCGACGCGGCGCGGCGCGGGCGCGATTAGCGTCTACGCGCAGGGCGACGACTACCACGCACTTATCAAGGGGCGGCTGAAGCAGCTGGCGAGCTTCGTCAAGGCGCGGGGCCGCTGCGAGGTCAAGGTGTTCGTCGACACCGCGCCGCTGATGGAGAAGCCGCTGGCGCAGGCCGCGGGGATCGGCTGGCGCGGCAAGCACACCAACCTCGTCAGCCGCGACTTCGGCTCCTGGCTGTTCCTGGGGACGGTCCTGACCACCCTGCCGCTCAAGGCCGACCCGCCGGCCGCGGAGGGCGAATCGTGCGGCTCGTGCCGGGCCTGCCTCGACGCCTGCCCGACGGCCGCATTCGACGGGCCGTACCGAATCGACGCGCGCAAGTGCCTGTCCTACCTCACCATCGAGCACGCCGGACCCTGGCCGCGGGCGTACCGCGAGGCCATGGGCGCGCGCGTCTACGGCTGCGACGACTGCCTCGCCGCCTGCCCCTGGAACAAGTTCGCGCAGGCCGCGCGGGAGAGCCGGCTGCAGGCGCGGGCGGCCCTGCGCGCGCCGCGGCTGGCCGACCTCGCCGCGCTGGACGAGGCCGGCTTCCGCACCCTGTTCCACCGCAGTCCGGTGCAGCGGATCGGGCGCGAGCGCTTCCTGCGCAACGTGCTCTACGCCATCGGCAACAGCGGCGACGCGACGCTGGCGGCGAGCGCGGAACGGCTCCTGGACGACCCCTCGCCGCTGCTGCGCGGCGCGGCGGTCTGGGCGCTGTCACGCCTGGCCGCGCCGCAAGCCTTCGCGGACTTGCGCGCCGCCCGCCGTCACGACGAAACCGACGCCGAGGTGGGGCGGGAGTGGGACGCCGCCGTCTGACCGTCAGCGCGCCGGGCTGGCGCGGGCGCCCTCCAGGCGGCGGGGCGCCGTCTCCGGCGGCTGCAGCGCTGTCATCAAGCCCGCCTCGAGCGTGGCGAGGTCGTCAGCGCTCGTCACCTTGGCGCCCCTGCGGGTGACGTAGAAGGCGTCCTCCACCGTCTCGCCATAGGTCTCCACGTGCGCCGACTGCACCGAGACGCCCGCACCCGCCAGCGCGCGGCCGAGGTCGGCCAGCAGCCCCGGGCGGTCGCGGCCGGACACCTCCACCACCGTGGCGACGGCCGAGGCGGCGTTGTCGACGCGCACGAGCGGCCGCACGTGGAAGGCGGCGGCGCGGGCGGGAATGCGCGTAGGCGGCCCTTCCCGCTCCAGCCCGACGCCGCGCGCGACCCCGGCCAGCGCCCGGGCGAGTCGGTCGCGCGCCTGGGGTGCGCCCTCGCCGTAGGGATGCCCCTCGGCGTCCTGCAGCTGGAACACGTCCAACGCCTGGCCGGCCTCGGTGGTGTGGATGCGCGCGCCCACCACGCTGGCGCCGAAGTCGGCGATCGCCGAGGCGATGTCGGCGAACAGGCCGGGCCGGTCGGGCGCTGCAACGGCGGCTTCGGTCACCTGAGCCCCTTTGGCCGTCCACACCTGCGCCGCGCCGCCCGCGGCCGCCCCGTCGCGGCACAGGCGGTAGTGGATGGTCTGCTCCTGCGGGGTGAAGGCGTTGAAGTAGGCGTCGCCCAGCCCGGCCGCCCAGGCGGAGAGCGCGGGGTCGTCGTCCTCCGCCCGGTCGCCCAGGCGGGTGCGTGCGCCCGAAGCGCGGGCCTCAAGCACGTCGCGGGCGGCGGGGCCGGGCTCGGCGTCGGCCTGCATCACCGCCAGGGCGCCGGTGAACAGTTCGCGCAGGAGCTGGCCCTTCCAGCCGTTCCACACCCCCGGCCCCACGGCGCGGATGTCGGCGACGGTCAGGCACAGCAGCATCCGCAGCCGCTCGGGCGTCTCCACCAGCCGCACGAAGCCCGCGATGGTGGCGGGGTCGGAGAGATCGCGCTTCTGGGCGTGGTCGCTCATCGCCAGATGATGTTCGACGAGCCAGGCCACCGTTTCTATCCGGTCGGGCGTCAGTCCCATGCGCGCGCAGGCGGTGCGCGCCTTGCGGCCGCCGGCGACCTCCTGCCCGTCCTCCCCGCCCTTGCCGGTGTCGTGCAGAAGCATGGCGAGGAACAGCGCCTCGGGGTCGGCGATCTTGCGGAACTCGACGCTGGCCAGAGGGTGCTCGTCCACCATCGCCCCGCGCGCGACGCCGGCGATCACCCCCACCGCGCGCAGCGTGTGCTCGTCGACGGTGTAGGAGTGGTACATGTTGAACTGCATCTGGGCGACCACGGCGCCGAACTCGGGCAAATAGCGGCCCAGCACGCCCGTCTCGTTCATCAGAGTCAGCACGCGGTAGGTGCTGCGCCCGTGCGCCAGCACCTGCAGGAAGGCTGCGGCCGCCTCCGGATCGCGCCGCACCTTGGGCGTGATCCGGCCGAGCGCGCGCGTCGCCCAGGAGACGGCGTCGGGGTGCAGGTCCAGGTCGTGGCGGTCGGCGAGCACGAACAGGCGCAAGAGGTTCACCGGATCGCGGTCGAACACCTGCGGGCCTTCGACGTTGAGCCGTCCCGTCTCCTCGTGGAAGCCGGGCGCCAGTGCGCGCCGCCTTGGCTTGCCGCCGCCCGGGAGGAAGCGGGACAGGCCGGCCGGGCGGGGCTTGGCGTGCTCCTCCTCCAGCTTGGCGCAGAACACGCGCGTCAGCACGCCGACCTCCCGCGCGATCAGGAAGTAGCGCCGCATGAAGCGCTCAACGGCGGGCTGGCCCTCCACCGGGCGCCCTTGCGCGTCGTAGGCCTGGCGGTCGCCGTAGCCCATGCGCCGCGCCAGCTCGGGCTGGAGGTCGAAGCTCAGCCGCTCCTCCGGCCGCCCGACCGCGAAGTGCAGGTGGCAGCGCACCGCCCACAGGAAGTCGAAGGCGCGGCGGAAGGCCTTGAGCTCGCGCGGGTCGAAGGCGTCCAGCTTCACCAGTTCACCCGGCGTGGAGGTCGGCTTCAGGTATTGAGCGATCCAGAAGAGGGTGTTGAGGTCGCGCAGGCCCCCTTTGCCCTCCTTCACGTTGGGCTCGACGAGGTAGCGGCTGGCGCCCGCGCGCGCGTGGCGTTCGTCGCGTTCCTTCAGCTTGGCGGCGACGAACTCGGCGGTGGTGCCGGCGACCAGCTCGGTGCGGAAGCGGTGGATCAGGTCCTCGGCCAAGCGCGCGTCGCCGGCTAGCAGCCTCGCCTCCAGGAGCGAAGTGCGGATGGTGAAGTCCTCGCGGCCCAGGCGAAGGCACTCGGGCACCGTGCGGCTGGCGTGGCCGACCTTGAAGCCCAGGTCCCACAGCGCATAGAGCATGAACTCGATCACGCTCTCCACATGCGGCGTCGGCTTGTAGGGACGCAGGAAGAGGAGGTCGAGGTCGCTGAAGGGCGCCAGCGCGCCCCGGCCGTAGCCGCCCACCGCCATCAGCGCCATCCGCTCGCCCTCGGTAGGGTTGCGGGCGCGCAGCATGTGGACGGTGGTGAAGTCCCACAGCGCGGTGACGACCTCGTCGGTCACGCGCGACAGCATCCGGGCGGTGGAGCCTCCGGAGGCTCCGTCCTCCAGCCGCTCCTTGGCGATCAGCCGCCCCCGGGCGAGCGCCGCCTTCAGGATCGCCAGCGCCTGCCGACGCTGGCCGGCCGGGTCGCCCAGCGCGTCCAGCGCCGCGGAGGTGAGCTGCGCCCGCAGTTTCACCCCGTCGACGAGGTGGTCGATACGCGTCGGGCGACGGGCGGGCATGGCCAGGAAGCTAGGGGGTTCGCCGCGGGACGCAACCGCCCGGCGCTTGGGGACGGCGGCTAGAACGCCGCGCTGAGCACCTCGCCGTCCCAGGTCGCGCAGGCGCGCTTCATGCCCGCCGAGGCGAAGGGCATGGCGACGCGGCCTCGCGCATCGACGCAGATCATACCGCCCTCGCCGCCGAGCCGCGCGATGTCGGCGATCGCCTCGCGCGCCGCGTCGGCGAGGCTCGCGCCCGCCCAGCGGATGCGGTGCGCGACGGAGGCCGCGGCCGCGGTGCGCAGGAAGTACTCGCCCTGGCCGGTGCAGGAAACGGCGACCGTGCGGTCGGCCCAGACGCCGGCGCCCGGGATCGGCGTGTCGCCCACCCGGCCCGGCAGTTTCTGGAACACCCCGCCGGTGGAGGTGCCGCCCGCCAGCCGCCCCTCTGCGTCCCGGGCGACGCAGCCGACCGTGCCGTGCGCGAGCTGCCCGGGCGCGAAGTTGGACTCATCCAGCCCGGCGTGGGTGAACCAGGCGTCGGGGTCGGCGACGCGCGCCAGCCCCTGCTCGCCCGCGAAGGCCGCGGCGCCGGCGCCCGCCAACAGCACGTGCGGCGTGCGCTCCATCACCGCCCGGGCGGCGGCGATCGGGCTCTCGAACCCGTCCAGCGCCGCCACGGCGCCGGCGAGCGAGGC
>CAZZZR010000091.1:0-2108 GCA_964658605.1 uncultured Caulobacter sp.
AGGCGGCCGCCTCCCCCGCGGGAAGGCGGCCGGGAACTCAGCGACTCTCGCGTCAGTGGGCGTGGGCGGCCCGGGCCTCGGCGCGGGCCTCGGCACGCTCGCGCTTCTTCTTGACCGCGAGGTGGTGCCCGACGACGCAGCCGCCGACGGCTCCGACGCCCGCATGGCGCCCCGCGAAGTGGCCGGCGACGCCGCCCACCACGGCGCCGCCCAGGCAGCCGGCCTGCGAGACGCCCGCTCCGGCGAACGACAGGGCGACGGCGGCGGCGATCAGGGTCTTGGTCATCGAAGGTCTCCGTTGAAGCTTCACCATAGGAACGCAGCCGCAGCCGCGTGGTTCGGCGCCGCCCGCCTTACATCGCTGCGAACTTGACCCGGCCGCCCTCAGCCGCCATCCGACCCTCGACGGCGAGGACCCGGACGATGAGCGAGCCCGACGACGGAGGCGAAGACCCGCGAAGCTGGGGCGCGGCCACGCGCGCGGTGCGGGGCGGCCTCAACCGCAGCAACTTCGGCGAAGTGGCCGAAGCGCTCTACCTGACCCAGAGCTACGTCTACGACACCGCGCAGGGCGCCGACGCCCGCTTCGCCGGCGATGACCCGGGCTTCATCTACACCCGCTACGGCAACCCCACGATCCAGATGTTCGAGGATCGGCTGGCGCTGATCGAGGGCGCGGAATACTGCCGGGCGCTCGCCTCCGGCATGGCGGCCGTCCACGTCGCGCTGACCGGGCTCGTCAGGGCGGGCGACCACATCGTCGCGGGCCGCGCCCTGTTCGGCTCCTGCCGCTGGATCCTGACGCAGTGGGCGCCGCGTTTCGGTGTGGAGGTGAGCTTCGTCGACGGACCGGACCTAAACGTTTGGCGCTCCGCCGTGCGCCCCAACACCAAGGTGCTGTTCGCCGAAAGCCCCGCCAACCCGCTGCTCGAGATCACCGACATCGCCGGCGTCGCCGAGATCGCCAGGGCGGCCGGAGCGCGGTTCCTGGTCGACAACGCCTTCGCCTCACCCGTCTTCCAGAGCCCCCTGAAGCTGGGCGCGGACGTGGTGATCTACTCGGCCACCAAGCACATCGACGGCCAGGGCCGAGTGCTGGGCGGCGCGATCCTGGGGTCCCATGCCCTGCTGGAGGAGGCCTACCGCGACATCGTCCGCCACACCGGGCCCGCGCTGTCGCCCTTCAACGCCTGGGTGCTGCTGAAGGGGCTGGAGACGCTGGACCTGCGGGTGCGCCGCCAGTCCGAGACCGCCGCCGCGATCGCCGACCGGCTGGCGGGACACGGCAAGGTCGAGCGTCTCTCCTACCCCTTCCGCGCCGACCACCCGCAGCACGCGGTCGCCAGGAAGCAGATGAGCGGCGGCGGCACCATCCTGGCCTTCGACCTCGGCACGCGTGAGCGGGCGTTCGCCTTCCTGAACGCGCTGGAGATCGTCGACATCTCCAACAACCTGGCCGACGCGAAGTCGCTGGCCACCCATCCCTGCACCACCACCCACCGCGCCGTCCCGGTGGCGGAGCAGCGCGAGATCGGCCTGACGGAGGGCTGGGTGCGCCTGTCGGTCGGGCTGGAGGACGAGGCCGACCTCATGCGCGACATAGAACGGGCGCTCGCCGCCGCATGACCCGGCCGCCGACCACCGCCATGCCCCGCCGCAAGACGCCGGCCTACGAGGCGACCACCCGCGGCCTCCTGGTGCGCGTGCGCCCGGAATACCGGCCCGAGCAGTCGGAGCCGGAGGACGGGCGGTGGGTGTGGGCCTACGAGATCGAGGTCGAGAACCATTCGGACGCGACCGTGCAACTCGTGAGCCGGTCATGGACGATCACCGACGGCCGCGGCAAGGTCGAGCAGGTGCACGGCCCGGGCGTGGTGGGCGAGACCCCCACGCTCTCCCCCGGCGAGGCCTTCCGCTACGTCTCCGGCTGCCCGCTGCCGACGACCTCGGGGTCGATGGTGGGCGAATACCACATGGTCGACACCGGCAGCGGCGAGCGCTTCGACATCGCCGTGCCCGCCTTCAGCCTCGACCTGCCCGACGCCAAGCGCACGGTGAACTGAGCCGCGACCCGCGGGCCGTCACCGCGCCAGGACGATGTGGGTGGC
>CAZZZR010000091.1:2208-7938 GCA_964658605.1 uncultured Caulobacter sp.
TAGGGCGGATCGTCCCCCCACCAGCCCTTCCACACGTCGTCGGGCCATTCGCCCCGGATCGGACCGAACATGTTGCGGCCCAGGATGAAGGCGCCGAAGCCTTCCATGGAGCGGCGGCCGAAGTCGTCGTCGGGGCCGGTCTCGCCGTCCGACGCGCCGTGCATCCGGCGGAAGCTGCGGGTCGGGAAGAACCATTGGAAGAGTTCAGGGCCCCGTTTGCCGAGGGGATCGTCAAGGCTCTGCTCGATCCCCGCCGCGAAGCCGTCCACCGAGACGCCGAAACCGGCCACGCGAACCTTCGCCATCAGGGATGCTCGTCGCTTTCACCGGAGAAGCCGGCACCCGTTGTCTTTGGCAAGCGGAGGCGCCCCGAGCAAGCGCGGCCGTCGCGCCCCGCTCAGGCCAGTCCGGCCGCTAGGGCGACTTCCGCCCGGAGCGCCTCCAGGCCCGCGCCCGTCGCAGCCGAGGTCGCGGCGATGCGCGGGAAGGCCGCCGGGCGGCGCGCGACCGCCTTGGCGGCGGCCGCGCTCACGACCTCGAGGTCTGACGCGGGGCGGAGCTTGTCGGCCTTGGTGAGCACGATCTGGTAGCTGACGGCGGAGGCGTCGAGCGCGTCCAGCGCCTCGGCGTCCGGCCCCTTCAGCCCGTGGCGCGCGTCGATCAGGAGATAGACGCGCTTCAGGTTCGGCCGCCCCCGCAGGTAGTCGCGTCCAAGGTTCTGGAACCGCTTCACCGTCTGCTTGTCGGCGCGGGCGAAGCCATAGCCGGGCAGGTCGATCAGGCGCACGCGATCGTCCAGCAGGAAGAGGTTCACCTCGCGCGTGCGGCCGGGCTCGTTGGAGGCGCGGGCCAGATCGTGGCGGTTGACCAGCGCGTTGATCAGGCTGGACTTGCCGACGTTGGAACGCCCCGCGAAGGCGACCTCGGGCAGGTCGTCCTCGGGCAGCTGCTCGACCTTGGCCGCGCCCATCAGGAAGCGGCAATCCCGGGCGAAGAGCACGCGCGCCGCCTCCAGCGCCTCGGGCGTGAACAGCTCGCCCGGCACGGCCGAAGGGAACGGCGCGTCTGTCACGCCGGCTTGGCCGGCAGGCCGGGCGGCCGCTTGTGGCGCAAGCGGGCGATGAAGGTGTCGATCGGGTTCTCGGTCTTGTGGCGGCGCTGGATCACGTACTGCTGGATGACCGACAGGAACGAACTCCACGTCCAGTAGAGGAGCAGGCCCGCCGCGAAGTGCGCCATGAAGAAGGTGAAGACGATCGGCATCAGCATGAAGATCTGCCGCTGCGTGGGGTCGATCCCCTGCTGCGGGCTCATCTGCTGCAGCAGCCAGGACACGAAGCCGTAGAGGATCGCCAGAACCCCGATGTGCAGCGGCCCGTTCAGCACGCCCCCGATCAGCGCCACGTGCGCGGGATCGAAAGGCAGGAGGCCGAACAGGTTGGCGAAGTGGGTGGGATCGGGCGCCGACAGGTCGGGCAGGAACAGGAACGGCGCGTGCCGTAGCTCCAGCGAAACGGTGAACACCTTAGACAGCGCCAGGAAGATCGGGATCGGGATCAACGCGGGAACGCAGCCGGCGAGCGGATTGACCTTGCGTTCCTTGTACAGGGCCATGGTGGCCTGCTGGGCGCCCGGGGCGTCGTCCTTGTACTTGGCCTTGATCGCCTCGACCTCGGGGGCGAGCTTGCGCATCTCCGCGGCCGAGGCGTAGCTCTTGTTGTAGAGCGGGAAGGTCAGGATCACGCGGACCACGGTCAGCATCAGGATCGCCACGCCGACCGAGCCGACCCAGCCCTGGAACAGGGTGAGAAGCCAGAAGATCGGCCGGGTCAGGAACCACAACAGGCCCCAGTCAATGGCGTAGATGAACCGCGGCAGGTTCAGCGCCTTCTGGTAGCCCTCCAGCACCGAGGCCTTCTTGGCGCCCGCGAAGAGGCGGGTGACGGTCGTGGTCTGCGCGCCCGGGGCGAGCGTGCGAGGGGCGCCCACGAAGTTCGTCTCATAGACCTCGACGTCGCCGACCGTGCTCATCTTGTAGGTGGCGTGCGCCTTCTCGCCCGGAGCGAACAGGAAGGCGGTCAGCCAGTATTTGTCGGTGAGCCCCGCCCAGCCGCCGGTGGTGTCGCCGTCGCGAGGGCCCTTGCCCTTCAGGTCCTTGAAGCTGCGCGCGGACTCCTTGCCGTCCCAGGCTCCGATCGCGCCTTCGAAGGCGTTGATGGTGGGCGGCGGGGCGCCCTGGCGCTGGACCGAGGCGTAGGGGGCGAGCTGCACGGGCGCGCCGCCCTTGTTGGTCACGGCGTCCGAGACGGTGAAGAGGTACTGGGGGTCCACCGTGATCGTGCGGGTGAAGACGAGCCCCTGCCCGTTGTCGAATGCGAAAGTCACGGGCTTTTCGGGCGCCAGCACGTCGCCTGAGGTCTTGGTCCACACGGTCTGGGCGGTGGGCAGGCCGGGTGCGCCGGTCCAGCCGAAGTCGGCGAAATAGGCCTGTTTGGCGCCCTCGGGGCGGAAGATCTCCACGGGCGGCGAGCGGGGGTCGACCGTCTCGCGGTAGCCCTTGAGGAAGAGGTCGTCGATGCGGCCGCCCTTGAGCGAGACGGAGCCTGTCAGGGCGGGCGTGTCGATCCGAACCCGCGGGGTCTGGGCGATCGCCTGCGCGCGGCTGACGAGCGTGGCGGAGCCGGCGGGCGTGGCGGCTATGGTGGGCGTCCGCGCCTGCTGGGCGGCCGCGGCGGCCGCAGCGCGCTGCTGCTCGGCGCGCTGCTTGGAGGCCGGGTTCAGGACGAACACCTGGTAGAGGATCAGCAGCACCGCGGCCACGCCCATGAAGGCCCACGTGCCGCGCTGGTCGTCCTGGTTCATGGAAGCTCTTCAGCCCTTCACGGCCGGCGGAGAGGACGCCGGCTTGGACCGCTGGCGGGAGGACTTGGTTCGGGCCGGGGACCGGGCCGGCCGGGCGGGGTCGCCGCCGGCGGCGAGGCTTATCAACGCCCCGCGAACATCGTCAAGGAAACGCGCCCAGGGCCGCTCCGCCGCGCCCATGCGCGCCACGAACACATAGTCGCACCCCCCGCGCGCGAACTCGGGCAGGATCAGACGCGCGGCCTCCCGCATCCTGCGCTTGGCGCGGTTGCGCACGACCGATCCGCCGACCTTCTTGGTGGCCGTGAAGCCGACGCCCGCCTCTTCGGAAGGGGCGTCCGGGCGTGTCCGGGCCTGCACCACGACGCCGACGCGCGCGGCGCTGACCCCTTGCGCCACAAACAGAAACTCCGCCCGCTTCTTCAGCCGGCGGAGCGTGGGAGGGGGCTGGCCCGTCTCCGTCTGTCCAGTCATGCACGCACACGTCCCGAAGGACGCGGGGCCCTCAGGCCGAGAGCTTCTTGCGGCCCTGGGCGCGGCGGCGCGCGATGACCTTGCGGCCGTTCGCCGTGGACATCCGCAGGCGGAAGCCGTGGCGGCGCTTGCGCACTAAACGGCTCGGCTGATAGGTGCGCTTCACAGGGCGGCTCCGGCTACTCGGTCGTCGGTCTTAAACGAGGGCGCGTGAGTAGGCGAAGCGCCTTGGAGTGTCAACCGACGCCCGCCCCCGCGGAGGGCCTCGCCACGACGCCCGCTCCGCCCTCCCCCCCGCCGGATCCCGCCCCCGGGCGCCGACCGATCGCCTCCTCCCGCCGCTGGGCGCGGCGGCTGCCCCTCGCGCTCGGCCTGGTCGCGGTGGCTGCGGTGGCGCTCTCCGGCGTGTGGCGGCACCTGTCGCTGCAGGAGTTGCGCGACCGGCGGGTCGAGCTGCAGGCCTTCGTGTTGCGCCATCCCGTGCTCAGCCTGGAGGTGTACGGCGGCGGCTATGCCGTGCTGATCGCCCTGTCGCTGCCGGGCGCCTTGGTGATGAGCCTGGCGGGGGGCTACCTGTTCGGGACCTTGACGGGCGGCGCGACCGCAATCGTCGGCGAGACGATCGGCGCCGCCGCCATGTTTCTCGCGGCCCGCTCGGCCTTCGGGGCGGCCTTGGCCGACCGCCTGTTCCACAAGGGCGGCATGGGGCGCAGGATGGTCGCGGCGGTGGAGGACAACCCGTTCACCGGCCTCCTGATGCTGCGGCTGATCCCGGCGGTGCCCTTCACGCTGGTGAACCTGGCGGCGGGGGTCGTTCGGATGCGGCTCTCGACCTACGTGGTGGCGACGGTCATCGGGATCGCGCCTTCGACCTTCATCTACGCCGGGATCGGGCAGGGTCTGGTGGTGGCGCTGAATCGGAACGGCGTGCCCAAGCTCTCCAGCGTCGTGCGACCCGACGTCTACCTCCCGCTGATCGCCCTGGCGGCCATGGGGATCGGCGCCTTCTGGCTGCAGGCGCGGCGCAAGCGGCGCCCGACGCTCCCGCCATGAGCCGGCTGGGGAAGGCGGCGAAGCGCGTGCGGCGGCTGTTCGCGCCGGTGGGGCTGTCGGCGCGGCTGCTGCTGCTGACCGCGGCTTTCGTCATGCTGGGCGCACTGCTGGTGATCGGCCCCTCGCTCGCCGCCTACGAGGAGGGCTGGCTGACCGACCGGGTGCGGCTGGCGGAAGTGGCGTCGCTCGCGGTGGAGGCGTCACCCGCCGGCGCAGTGTCCGACAAGCTGACCGGCGAGCTGCTGGAGGGCGCGGGCGTCGTCTCCGTGTCGGTGCAGACGCAAGGGGTGCGTCGCCTGCTGCTGGCCGCGCCGCGCTTCGCCCGCGCGCCGCTCCTGGTCGACCTGCGCCGCCCCGACCCCGCCGCGTCGCTGCTCGCCCCCTTCGCCACCCTCGCGCGGCCCCAGCCCACAAGCCTGCGGGTGATCGCCAAGCCCCGCTTCCGCGGCGGCGACTTCGTGGAGATCGTGCTTCCGGAGCAGCCGCTGCAGCGCGACCTGCGCGCCTACCTCGCGCGGCTCCTGCTGACGGCGCTGTTCGTCTCGGGCGTCGCGGGGCTGGTGGTCTACGTCACGCTGCGCGCCTTCCTGGTGCGCCCGATCCAGAAGATCACCGCCGCCATGGAGCGGTTCCGCGCCCGCCCCGAGGACCCCGCCGCCCGCCTGCCGCTCAGCCACCGCAAGGACGAGATCGGCCGGGCCGAGGCCGAGCTCGCGCGCATGCAGGAGGACCTGACCGCGGCGCTCCAGTCCAAGGCGCGGCTGGCGGCGCTGGGCGGGGCGGTCGCCAAGATCAACCACGACCTGCGCAACATGCTGACGAGCGCGCGTCTGGCCTCCGACCGGCTGGCCGGGCTGTCGGACGCCGACCCCCGGATCGCGCTCGCCCTGCCCCGCCTGGAGCGCGCGCTCGACCGCGCCCAGCGGCTGGCGGAGGAGGTGCTGGCCTACGGCAAGAGCGAGGAGCCCCCTCCCCGGCCGGAGACCGTGGCGCTGTCGGCCGCGCTGGAGGCGGCGGCGGAGGACGCGGGGTTGGAGCCGGGACTCGTGGCGCTGGAGAACGACGCGGGAGCCTTGACCGCCCATGCCGATCCCGAACAGCTCCATCGCATCCTCGTCAACCTGATGCGCAACGCCCGCCAGGCGATCGAGGGAGCGGGGCGCACCACGCAGCGGATCCGATCACGGTAAGTGATGTGTTTTTTCGTGTTGGCGGCGCGGGTGTCGGCAGGGTGAACATCAACCTTGAGGTGAACAGCAGCGACACGCTTATCGACCAGACCTGGGCGTGGCGGGCGGACCATGGCGCGTAGAGCGTGTCGGGCCCTCCCTGACCCGGTCA
>CAZZZR010000091.1:7948-9151 GCA_964658605.1 uncultured Caulobacter sp.
CGCCTCGCGCGAGGCGGACGCGACGGTGGTGCTGATCGCCGACGACGGACCGGGCCTGCCGGACAGGGCGAAGGCGCGCCTGTTCGAGCCGTTCGGCGCCTCGGCGTCGGCGGGGGGCGCGGGTCTGGGGCTCGCGATCGCCCGAGAGCTCGCCCGCGCCCACGGCGGCGACCTGGAGCTGGCGGAGACGGGGCCGGCCGGCGCCCGCTTCCGGCTGACGCTGCCGGGGTGAGGCTCAGCCGCCGCCCATCGCGCTCACGATCTCGGCCAGCGCGTCCACCACCGCCCGGTTCTCAGCCTCCCGGCCGATGGTGATGCGAAGGGAGTCGGCCAGGCCATAGTTCGCCAGCCCGCGCACCAGGACGCCCCGCTGCGTCAGGTGCGCCTCGACCTCGTGCGCGGCGCCCGCGTCGGCGAAGCGGACCAGCACGAAGTTGCCCTGGCTGGCGCCGACCTCGAGCCCCAGCTCCGACAGCCGCTCGACCATCCAGGGCCGTCCCTGCGCCACCAGCGCGCGGGACTCGTCCAGGAAGGCGTCGTCCTGCAACGCCGCGACCAGCGCCGACTGGGCCGGCAGGTTGATGTTGAAGGGCGGCCGGATGCGGTCCATCGCCGAAATCACGGCCTCCGGGGCATAGGCCCAGCCCACCCGCAGCCCGGCCAGGCCGTAGATCTTGGAGAAGGTGCGGCTGACGACGACGTTCTGCGCCGCGCCAGCCAACGCAATCCCGTCGTCGTAGCCCGGGTCGTCCACGAACTCGGCATAGGCGCCGTCGAGCACCAGCAGCGTGCGGGCCGGAAGCGCCGCATGCAGCCGCTCCACCTCGGCGCGCTTCAGCCATGCGCCCGTGGGATTCCCGGGGTTGTCGAGGAAGACGATCTTGGTGCGGTCGTCGACCTTCTCGAGGATCGCGTCCACGTCGATGCGGCGGTCGGGTTGCCTCGCGAACCGCACCTCGCCCTGCGCCGCGCGGACGGCGATGCGATAGGCGAAGAAGCCGAACTCCATCTGCACCGCATTGTCGCCCGGCTCCAGGTAGGTCTGGGCGAGGAGGGTGAAGACCTCGTCGGAGCCGCAGCCGAAGATCAGCCGGTGGGGATCGATCCCGAACTTGGCCCCGATCGCCTCCCGCAGGCCTTGCGAGCGGGGATCGGGATAGAGCGCCAGCCTGTCCGCCACGGCGGTGTAGGCGGCCTGCGCCC
>CAZZZR010000092.1:0-9149 GCA_964658605.1 uncultured Caulobacter sp.
CTGAAGATTTCGACGAGCCTGCGGCACGTCGAACACTGGGCTGTGGGCTAGTAGGAAGAAGGGAGGGGTGGCCGGCGGTCATGCGGGCTGCCTCAACCCCCGCCCTTCGCGCTCGCTCCCTACCGCGGCGCCATCCGGATCGCCCCGTCCAGCCGCACGTCCTCGCCGTTGAAGTAGCCGTTGCGGATCATCTCCAACGCGAGGCTGGCGTATTCGTGCGGAATGCCCAGCCGCTTGGGGAAGGGCACGCTGGCCGCCAGCGCGGCCTTCACGTTGTCGGGCGCGGCGTTCATCAGCGGCGTCGAGAAGATGCCGGGCAGGATGGTGTTGACCCGGATGCCTTCGCCCGACAGGTCGCGTGCGATGGGGAGCGTCATGCCGACCACCCCGCCCTTGGAGGCGCTATAGGCCGCCTGACCCATCTGGCCGTCCTCCGCCGCCACGCTCGCGGTGTTGACGATGGCGCCGCGCTCGCCGTCGATCGGCTCCAGCGTCAGCATCCCAGCCGCCGATTTGGCGATGCAGCGGAAGGTGCCCACGAGGTTGATCTGGATCACCATGTTGAAGGCGTCGAGCGGGAAGTGCTTGATCTCCCCCGTGTCCCGCGACCGGCCGGCCGTCTTGGCGGCGTTGCCGACCCCCGCGCAGTTGACGAGGATCCGCTCCTGGCCGTTGGCCGCGCGCGCCGTCTCGAAGCCCGCCGTCACGCTGTCGTCGCTGGTGACGTCGACCTGGCAGAAGGTCAGGCCGTGCTCGCGCGCGGCGGCTTCGCCCGCTTCGGGATTGCGGTCGAACACCGCCACCTTCACGCCGTGGGCGCGCAAGGCCTGGGCCGTGGCGAGGCCGAGGCCGGAGGCGCCGCCGGTGACGACGGCCGAGATCGTATCGTCGAGTTTCATGGACGGCTTGGCTCCCTACATGCTGTTCTCGGCCGCGGGGCGGGCCGCTTGTCGGAGGAAGTAGCCGTGGGCGCCGACGACGCCAAGACTGACGCAGGGTCAGCCACCGCCGATCCCGCCGGACCGGAGGGTCCGCTGTCGCCCTCCCGCGCGCTCGCGCCCTATGCGGTGAAACTGAACGCGCGGATCGTGGCGCGGCGCTTCTGGCCCAAGATCCGGGCGCTGGCGGTCCACATTCCCTTCGCGGAGGACGCGCTGGCGATGTTCTACGCCGCCTTCGACCGGGAGACTTCGGCCAAGTCCAAGGCCTTCCTGCTGGCGGCCCTGGCCTATTTCGTGCTGCCCACCGACGCCATCCCCGACTGGCTGCCGGTAATCGGCTACACCGACGACGCCGCGGTGATCGCCGCGGCGCTGGGCGTGGCCGGAAAGTCGGTCAAGCCGCGCCATCGTGAGCAGGCGCGCGAGCAGCTGGCGAAGATCGCCGGCGTGACGTTGCCGGCCGCGCACCCTGAGGGCGCGTCGGCTTGACCGCGGCGCAGGCGGGGTTCGCCGTCGCTGGAGTGGCGGCGGCGCTCTACGGCCTGCTGCTCCTGCCGCAGCGTCCGGATTGGCGGCGGACGGTGGTGAAGGCGGCGGCCGTCGGCGCGCTCGCCGTCGCCGCCCGGCTGGCGGACGCGCCGCCGCTGCTGGCGCTGGCGCTCGCGCTTTCGGCCGTGGGCGACGCGGCCCTGGCGATCCACCCGACCCGCACGCTGCCGGCGGGGCTGACCGCGTTCCTGCTGGCGCACGTCACCTACGTCGCGCTGTTCATCGAGCTGGGGACGCCCGCCCTGCTGCTGTCGCAGCCGTGGCGGCTGGGCGGCGCGATCTTCGCCTTGGCCGCCGCCTGCGCGCTCCTGCGCCTGCTGTGGCCGAGCCTCGGCGCGCTGAGAGCGGCGGTCGCCGCCTATGCGGTCGCCATCGCGGCCATGACCGCCGCCGCGCTCACCCTCGACCTAGGCTTCTGGCCCGGCATGCTCGGCGCGGCGCTGTTCATGGCGTCGGACGCGATCCTGGCGCTGCGCCTGTTCCGCTACGAGGGTCGTCCGCACCTCTGGGCGGACCAGGCGGTATGGTGGCTCTACGCCGCCGCGCAGGGGATGATCGCCTGGGCGTTCCTTCGGCCCTGGAGGCTCTAGGCGCGCTCCGCGACGCCGGCCGCCATCTCCGCGTTCAGGGCCGCCACCGCCGCGGCCGGCCCCTCGGGATGGGCCCACACGCCCGCGCTGACCGCCAGGAAGTCCGCCCCCGCACGGGCCAGCAGGCGTGCGGTCTGCACCGTGATCCCCCCTATGGCCACGCATGGCGCGGACATGCCCTGCTGCCAGCCGGTGAGGAGTTCGGGGTCGGCGCGGGTCTTGGGGGCCTTGGTGGCGGTATCGAAGAAAGCGCCGAAGGCGACGTAGTCCGCCCCCGCCTCCGCCGCCTCGAACGCCAGGTGGCGGCTGTCGTGGCAGGTGACGCCCACGATCGCGCCCTTGCCGACCGCCGCGCGCGCCTGCGCATAGGTCGCGTCCTCCTGACCCACGTGCACGCCGTCGCAGCCGAGCGCCGCGGCGAGGTCGGGCCGGTCGTTCAGGATCACCGCCACGCCCGCCTCCTGCGCGATCGGGGCGAGGCGGCGGACGGCCGCGGCGATGGCGGCGTCGTCCACGTCCTTCAGCCGGATCTGCAGCGCCGCCACATCGCCGCCCTCAAGCGCCACCCTCAGCCGCACGGCGAAGGCGTCGGGATCGAAGGCGGGTGGGGTGACGACGTAGAGGCGGCAGTCGGGGGCGTCGGACTTCATCGGCGCGACGTGCGGCGAGCGGGTCTCGCCGTCAACCGCCTCACGCCCCCGCCGGCTCCGCATCGACCTCGGCCGGATCGATCCGGTACTCGCGCGAGCAGTATTCGCAGGTGACGCGGAAGCGGCCCTCGCCGTCTTCGAGCATCGTGTCGCGGTCCTCCGGCGGGAAGGTCCTCAGCATGCCAATCACCCTCCCCTCGCTGCAGCGGCACATGGCGGCCAGCGGTTTGGCCGGGAAGAGCCGCACGCCGTCCTCATGGAACAGGCGGTAGAGCAGCGTCTCGGGCCCGAGTTCCGGATCGACCAGCTCCTCCTCGCCCAGAGTCTCGAACAGCGCCTGGGCGCGGTCCCAGGCGTCGTCGGTTGAGCCGCGGGCGTCGTCGCCGGCGATGTTCTGGATCATCGCGCCGCCCGCACGCCAGGCGCCGTCCACGTGCGACACGGAGAGGCGGATGCGGGTGGGCGTCTGTTCGGACTGGGCGAAATACTGCTCCGCGCAGAGCGCCAGCGTCTCGCCCTCGATGCCGACCATGCCCTGGTATCGGTCCTTGGCGTCCACGGGGTCGATGGTCATGGTGAAGAGGCCCCCCCCCAGGAGCGTGCGCGCGCCGGGACGGGCGAAGCCGCCCGAGACCTGCGCCACCCGCTCGGCGTCGAAGCGGCAGTAGCCGCGCAGGCCGCCCTGGGTGTCGTAGTCGACCACGACGTAGGAGACCGGCCCGTCGCCCTGCGCCTGCACGATCAGCCGCCCTTCGAACTTGAGCGCGGCGCCGACGAGCGCGGCCAGCGCCACCGCCTCGCCCAGGAGGTCGGCGACGGGCTCCGGGTAGGCGTGGCGGCCCAGGATCTCGTCCACGACGGCGCCCAGGCGCACGATGCGGCCGCGCGCCGGCTGGTCTTCGATCTGGAAGGTGGCGACGAGGTCGTCCGCCGGCGGAGCGGGAGAGGCTTGCGAAAGGACTTCAGGCACGGCGACGGGCTTTCTCGCGGCGCGGCCGCGCGCGAAGGCGCGGCCGGTGACGGACGGGGAGGGGACGCTCCGTCAGATAGGCGCCCGCTCCCACTATAGAAGCCGCGTCCGGCCTCTCAGGCGGCGATGACGCGCCGACCGCGCAGCAGCGAGGGCGTGGCGGTCGCCGCCTCCCAGGCGCGGGCGGCGGCGACCAGCTTGCGCATCCGCCGCAGCTCGCCCTTCAGCCCGTTGCCGGTGACGAGGCGTCGACGCAGGCGGGGGCTCCGGGCCTCGAGGTCGGCCCAGACCTGGCCGAAATGCGGACGCAGCGCGGCGTGGCGCACCTCCAGCTCGGGCATCCGCAGACGGCGCGCCCAGACGGCGGCGTCGAGCCGTCCCGCGTTCCAGGCCTGGCGCAGCTCGCACCGCCAAAGCGCCCGGCGGAGCGTCGAGACCGCCACCTCCAGCGCCTCGTCGCAGGGATGGTCGGGGTCGGTGCGTAGGCGGATCTCGTCGGCGAGCCCGCCGCAGGCGCGCCCGTCGGTGCGGGCGGAGGTGACGACCTGCACCTCCAGCGAATGGCGCACCCGCTTGTCGAGCCGGCGCACCATCTCGAACAGGGCGCGGTCCTCGCCGACCGGCTTGGGCGGCAGGCCGCCGATGGCGCGGTAGGCCTCCAGCGTGATCGCGGCCGAGGCGCCGCAGTTCTGGTTGTGGCGCGGCCAGGGGTCGTGCGGCTCCTGGTCGACGCGGGCGACGAGTTCGGCGGCGAGCTGCTGGTATTGCCACTCGAGGTGGCCGCGGTCGAGCACCTGCTGGTCCAGCGCCATCAGCTCGACGGGATCGGCCATGACGTAGCCCGCGACCGCGTCCGCGCCGGCGGCGATCTCGCGGCGGTTGGCGTCGATCCAGTCGGTGTTGACGAGCGTGTCGGCGTCCGTGGTCAGGATCAGGCCGCCGGGCGAGACGAGCTCGGCCGCCGCATCCATGGCCAGCCGCCGCGCCCAGCCGGCGTTGGCGTGGGCGGAGTCGAGCTCCACCTGCCGCATCCAGGTGACGTAGGGCGCATGCGGGGCCAGCGCGCGGATCTGGTCGGCGGTGCCGTCGGTCGTGTTGTTGACCAGGAGCACGACCGCCATCTGGGCGTAGTCGACCTCCTCCTGGCTGGCGAGGGCGTCTAGGCAGAGGCCGATCCGCTCCTCCTCGTTGCGCACGGGCACGGCCACGACGAGGGAGGGGCGCAGGGTCGGGCCGGAGGCCTGAGGCGGGGGGCCGAAACGCTCCACCCGCACCGGCGTGGACGGTTCGGCCGTCAAGCGGCGTGGATCGTCACGGGAGGCCCCATGTTCCCCGTCGGCGATCGCCAGGGGCTCGTGACGCGACACAGGGCGCGAAGACGCGTCCATCCACTCCAACCTCATCAAGCGCGGCTGAAACAGCCGCCGCCGACGCGTCGTTCCCGGCCGTCCCCGGTGTGACGGGGCGAGTAGACCGGCGTTCGACGCAGCGATCAAGCCGTAGGAGACCGCGCGCCGCCGGCGCCCGCCACACGCCTCGAGTCCTCTTCGCAGAAGACCGGAGCGGTGCGGAAGCCGATGATCGGCGCGGGCGCGTCATGGACGCCTTGCCCCTGCAGCCCGAGCGCGTCGTCGCGACGCGAGGGCCCTCCATAGCCGAAACGTCACGCTCCCGCCAGCGATGGGGCGCACCGCGGTCGCGACCGATGGGCGCGGCGGCTCCGGGAGGCTAGAAGCCCGGCGATGGACCGCCTGACCCTGGACGCCTACGTCGCCGCCGCCCTGTTCGACCGTGAGGGCTTCGCCTTCGCCCTCGGCGACGGGACCGTAGCGTTCGAGGGCGGAGACCGGGTCGCCGCGCACGAGGGCGCGGTGCTCTGCGCCGCCGTCCACCCGTCGAGCGAGGGAGTAGTCACGGGCGGCGACGACGGGCGGCTCGTCCGGACCCGGCGCTCCGGCGCGGTCGAGCTTGCCGACCTGGGCGGCAAGTGGATCGACGCCGTGGCCGCGAGCGCCGCGTCGGGCCTCATCGCCCTCGCCGCCGGGCGCGACCTGCACGTGCGCGACACGGCCGACCCGGCCTTCGCCCGCAGCTTCCGCCACGAGCGCGCGGTCTCTGACGTCGCGTTCGACCCCAAGGGGCGGCGGCTCGCGGCCTCGACCTACGGCGGGGCGATGCTGTGGTATGCGCGGATCGCGGACCAGAAGCCGGTCGCGCTGAAGTGGGCGGGCAGCCACACGGCCGTGACCTGGAGTCCGGACGGGCGCTTCGTCGTCACCTGCATGCAGGAGAACGACCTGCACGGCTGGCGGCTCTCGGACGGCAAGGACATGCGGATGTCGGGCTATCCGTCGAAGGTGAAGTCCACCGCCTTCCTGGCCAAGGGCGCGATGCTGGTCACCGCCGGCGCGGCCGGCGCCGTCTGCTGGCGGTTCACGGGAGCCAGCGGCCCCATGGGCTCCGACGCGGTGGAGGTCGGGTTCGAGGCGGACGCGCTGGTGGCCCGGGTGGCGGCGCATCCCGCCGGCATGAAGCTGGTCGCGGGTCTGGCGGACGGGCGCGTCTGGGCGCTGGACCTGAACGGGCAGGGCAAGCGCTGGCTGAAGGCGGAGCCGGGCGCGTCGATCAGCGCCTTGGCCGTCTCGCCTGCCGGGGACCGGGCGGCCTGGGGCGACGAGGCGGGGGAAGCCGCCGTGGTCGCGCTCTAGCCGTCGAACCCCTGCATCCGCGCGAAGGCCTCGAACGGCTCGCGCGCGACGGGGAAGGCGTTGACGGGCGCGTCGGGGTCGCGGCGGCCCAGCGCCACGCCGCAGAACAGCATCTGCTCGGGCGGCAGCTCCAGGAACGCGCCCACCGTCCTCGGCCACACCGACCAGGCCTCCTGCGCGCAGGTGTCCAGCCCACGCTCCACGGCGAGCAGCATCAGCGTCTGCAGGTACATGCCGAGGTCGGACCATTGCGGCGGCCCCATCCGCCGGTCGACGGTGACGAACAAGAGCACGGGCGCCCCGAAGGCGTCGTAGTTCCTGGCGAACCACATCAGCCGGCCCAGCTTGTTCTCGCGCTCGATCTCGAGGCTCGCGTACATCGCCTCGCCCACCGCGAACCGGCTGGAGCGGTGCGGCTCCCACAGCTCCTTGGGGTAGACGGCGTACTCCGGCGGCTCGCCGCGCGGATTGTCGACCACCTTCGCCTTGATCTCCGCCCTGAACCGCTCGAGCGGCTCGCCGGCCACCGCATGGACCCGCCACGGCTGCAGGTTTCCGCCGGAAGGCGCTCGCGCGGCGTCCGCGATCAGGGCGCGCACCACCTCGCCCGGGACCGGATCGGGCAGGAAGGCGCGGACCGAACGTCGCCTCACGACCGCTTCGCTGACGTTCACCCGGGCCTCCTTAGCTGCGGCCCCGGATTGACCCGGCGGCCCCGCTGCGTCGATAGCACCCGCCGCAGGGGAAGCTTCAAGGGCGTCGATGCGCGGGGCGAAGCGAGCGAGTCAGGCCCGGTCGGCGCGGACGCGCCCAGCGGCCCCGAGGCGGCGGCGGCCGCTGTGGCTGCGCGTGCTGCTGGTGGTCCTGCTGCTGGCGGTGGTCTGCCCGGTCGCGGCGGTGCTGGTGTACCGCGTCGTACCGCCGCCTCTCACGCTCCTGATGGTCCAGCGGCTGGCGCAGGGGCGTGGGATGGAGGAGAGCTGGCGGCCGCTGTCCAAGATCTCGCCCAGCCTGCCCACGGCCGTGATCGCGGCGGAGGACGCGCGCTTCTGCGAGCACCACGGCTTCGACTTCGAGGCGATGGAGGCCGCGGCCCGCGCCAACCGCCGCGTCGAGGAGACGGGTCGCGGCAAGGTGCGCGGCGGCTCCACGATCAGCCAGCAGACCGCCAAGAACGTCTTCCTGTGGCCGTCGCGCGACTACGTCCGCAAGGGGCTGGAGGCGGGCTTCACCGTCCTGATCGAGGCCCTGTGGGGCAAGCGGCGGATCATGGAGGTATACCTGAACGTGGTGGAATGGGGCCCCGGCCTCTACGGCGCGCAGGCGGCGGCGCACCGCTACTTCCACGAGGACGCCTCAGCGCTGACCCCGGCCCATTCCGCGCGGCTGGCGGCGATCCTGCCCAGCCCGCTGAAATGGAAGGCGGTGCAGCCCGGCCGCTACGTCGCCCGCCGCAGCCGAAGCATCGGCCGCAACGCCGCGGTGGTGCGCGAAGACGACCTCGCCGCCTGCGTCAGACGGTAGCAGGACTTTAACCTTTTCTATTGGCGGTTTTGTTCACCACGGCGGCTGCACATTGCCCGCGAGAGCGTGGAGTCCGGCCGTCCAAGGGGGCGGTGTGAAGGCTCCGCATTCGGGTGGGGACCATGATCGACCACAAGGAGGCCGGCCTTCCGGCCAGGGCGTTGCGTCGTCTGTCGCGCATGCTGGGCCGCTGGGCGCCCAGTCGAAACGGCGCCGTGGCCCCGCTCTTCGCCGTCCTGGCGGGCGTGCTCCTGCTGGGCGCCGGCGTGGGCATGGACCTGTCACGGGTGACGAGCTCGCGCAACCAGCTGCAGGACGCGATCGACGCGGCCGGCCTGGCTCTCGCGCGCATGCCCGCCGACTCCGACATGGACACCGTGCTGAAGCCCGCGGCCCAGAACTGGGTGCGCGCCAACCTGCACGGCACCACCCTCGACCCCGACGCCGTGACGGTGACGCTGACGCGCATCGCCACCGGCGTGCAGATCTCGGCGGTCACCAACGTGCAGCCCACGCTCGCGGGCGTCGTGCACGTCGGCCCCTTCGCCGTCACCGCCACGTCAACGGTCAAGTACCAGGTCAACCAGGTGGAAGTGGCGCTGGTGCTCGACAACACCTTCTCGATGAGCGTCCCTCTGGACGGGGCCCAGAGCAAGATCGACGTCCTGAAGAAGGCCGCGAGCGACCTGACCGACACCTTGATGACGCCGGCCAACGCGGGCGGCGTGAAGATGGGCGTCGTGCCTTACGCCGAATACGTCAACGTGGGCGTGAACAACCGCTACGCCACCTGGATCACAGGCGTGGTCGACGACTTCTCGACGGTCAGCGTGAAGCAGGCGGGCACGCCCGCTCAGGATGCGGTCCCGCCGAAGTGGGTCGATCCGAGCTGCAGGACGGTGACGCCCTCGTCGACCCAGTGCGTGGGCGGAGTGAAGGGCACCTGCTACAACTACAAGGACGGCGTGCCGGTCAGCAGCTACAGCTGCTGGACCACGCCGCAGACCTGCACCACCACCTACGGCACGCCCTATCAGCAGTGCACGGCCGGCTACTGGACCACGGGCACCCCCGCGAAGCCCGCGACCCCTGACGTCATGGGCACCAAGTACACCAAGTGGTTCGGCTGCGTGCTGAACCAGGTGACCAGCAGCAAGCTGGCCACGCCCGACCCCGGGACGCCCTACAAGGGGATCATGGAGCAGTTCACGCAGTGG